>JARLFZ010000076.1 GCA_031296305.1 Occallatibacter sp.
AGCTGGGATAATAAAAATTTGCCGTGGCACCGTGGACCCAGACAACAGCGGTTGGTTTTGATGGTGGTGGCGACGGAGAAAAGACCATACCCGCTTGTGTCAGTTGGTCTTCCGTGAGGGCAGTGACTAGTTCTTCGGTAGCAATTCGATGCTCCCCCGCGGGCGCCTCGGGAGGCTGCGTGGTTTGCGCCCAGGTATCCGAGTTCGTGAGCGCTGCCATTGAAGAAGCGGATAGCAGAAACGTACGACGGTTCATTTTTCCTCCTTATGGGTCTCTAAAGCTCGTACCTTGTGGTTGGCCAACTGAGAATGGCTGGCATCAATTCTTTTGCGAAGGAACACGGTTGCTTGCGTATTTTCGTTGTAGCGTTCACATGGAACGTAACCGCGCTTCTGGTAAAGGGCGATCGCGGCTTTCAGATCGTCGCGACTGTCCAAATAGATCCAACAAAGACCTTCGCTGCATGCGTATGCTTCTTGAGCATCGAGCAGTGCGTTCGCGATGCAGTGTCCACGTGCCCAGGGCTGCACATAGAGGCGCTTGCACTCTCCAGCGAACGAAATGGAGTCAAGTTTTCGGAGCACGACGCACCCGACAGCTTTGCCTTCAAAATAAGCGAGCCACATGCCGGAAGACTCCGCGGCAATGATCTTTCGGACTGCCTTGGGGGCGTCCCGATGCACGACCTGAATTGATTCGTAATACTCCTGCAAAAGGCGAAGCGCGTCGTCATTGGCTTCCGTCAGCCGAACGATTCGGGCGGCAGGCACAATTTCCCGGTTCAAAATCGACCGAACTCTCGAGAGCGATGCAATAATCAGATCCCGTTCCGCCGCGCTCAGGGGATGCAGCAATCTTTGGATTTGTTGGGCAGATTGCTCGTTAAGTTCGGCGAGCTTTTTCAGCCCAGTTTTAGAAAGGGTGAGTATTTTTTTGCGGCCGTCGAACTTTGACGGAGTTTGTAGTATGAGCTTCCTTTTTGTCAGATGTGCAAGTATTCGACTGATATACCCCGCATCCAGCCCGATTATGTCCCCTATCGTCGAGGCAGTCGGTTCAGAGCTTAAACCGATCTCATACAATATCCGAGCCTCTGTCAGCGAAAACTCCCCATCCAAATACTTCTTGCGTAGCAGACCCAATCGTGCCGTATAAAAGCGGTTAAACTCCCGAATCGCGAAAACCTGTTCTGCATCTCTGGTCGCGTCACCCGTTGAATTCATAGTAGTGCGAGAATATTCCAACTAGTTGCTTTTGGCAACTAGTTGTTGACGACTGACGCTTTGACGGGTACCCGAAGTTCTGGGTGTGCGACAACGCTTTCCTTCATTGAAATGCAATTCCGAATTGCGCACGCTCCGAGTTTCGTAACAGTCTCGTTCCCCGGCCCGCGCGTGGTGGCCAGCGGCCCGGCCATCACCATCACCGGCGGGCACGGCGACATGAACGGCTTTGCGCCCGGCGTGGAAAACATGATGTACCCTGCCGAGCGCGATTACGCCATCGCCGACGGCCCGGATGCGGTGCGCCGCGTGGTCCGCGAACAGATCAAGTACGGCGTGGACGTGATCAAGATTCTGGCTACGGGCGGCGTGCTCTCGGCCGGGGACAAGCCGGGCGCCGAGCAGATGACCTATGACGAGATGAAGATGGCGGTCGACGAAGCCCATCGCGCCGGCCGCAAGGTGGCCGCGCACGCCCATGGAACCGAGGGAATCAAGGACGCGGTGCGCGCCGGCGTCGATTCCATCGAGCACGGCAGCCTGATCGACCAGGAAGGCATCGCGATGATGAAGGCCCGCGGCACGTATCTTGTGGCCGACATCTACAACGACGACTATATCCTCGGCAAGGCGGTCGAGTTCGGCCTGCCCAAGGAAAACCTGGACAAGGAAAAGGCTCTGGGGCAGTTGCAGCGCGAGAATTTCGCCAAGGCGGTTGCCGCCGGGGTCAAGATCGCCTTCGGCACCGACGCCGGGGTCTACCCGCACGGCGACAACGCCCGGCAGTTCCACTACATGGTCAAGTTCGGCATGACGCCCGCGGGGGCCATCCGCGCCGCCACCTCCTCAGCCGCCGACCTGATCGACCGCGCGAAAGACGTGGGAACGGTGGAAGCCGGCAAGTACGCCGACCTGATTGCGGTGACCGCCAACCCGCTGGAGCGCGTGGAGACGCTGGAGCACGTGTCGTTTGTGATGAAGGGCGGAAGGGTCTACAAGGACGAACTGGGCGCACCGAAGGCGGAGCGCTAAAGACATTCCTTTATTCCGGCAGCCGGACGATCATCTTCCCGATGTTCGCGGCGCCGGAGTGGAGCAGGTCGAGCAGGGCCGCCGGTGCGGCCTCCAGGCCATCCACAAAGGATTCGCGGTGTGTGAGCTTGCCGGATTTCAGGGCGGGGATGGCCTCGGCCAGAAACGCCGGCATCTCGCCAACGTGATCGGAGACGATGAAGCCCTCCAGGCGCAGGCGCTTGCCGATGGCCAGCATCAGGTTGCGCGGGCCGGGGACGGGGGTGTTGTAGCCGGCAATTCCCCCGCACAGGGCCACCCGGCCGTAGCTGCGCAGGGCAGCCAGCGCGGCTTCCAGTTGCGGACCGCCGGTGTTATCGAAGTAAATGTGAATACCGTCGGGCGCGCCCTTCTTCAGGTGGTCCAGGGGGTCCCCGTCGCGGTAGTTGAAGGCGTAATCCACCTTGAGCTCATCGCGCAGGAAGGCGACCTTCGGCTCGGAACTGGCGCTGGCCAGCACCTTGCCGCCGTGCATTTTGGCGATTTGGCAGGCGGCGCTGCCCACTGCCCCGGCGCCGCCGGAGACGAAGACAGTTTCGCCATGCTTCAAGCGGGCGATCTGGAGCAGACCCACCCAGGCGGTCAGGCCGGTTACGCCCAGAATGCCCAGATAAGCGGAGGGAGGCGCAACCGAAGTGTCCACGGCCTTGAGGCTCGCGGCCGGCGCCACATAGGCTTCGCGCCATCCGTAGATGCTCTGGACAAAGGTCCCCGCCGGCAGCTTCTCGTTGCGGGAGACAACCACCTTCCCTATGGCTCCGCCCTCCATCGCCTGACCGATCTGAAAGGGCGGGACGTAGGACTTGCCCTCGTTCATTCGCCCCCGCATGTAGGGGTCGACCGAGATGCAGACGTTGCGAACCAGCACCTCGCCCGGCTCTGGGTCAGGGAGGTCAACGGTGGCGAAGGAGAAATTGTCGAGGGTGGGCTCTCCCTGCGGACGGCTGGCGAGACGGACTTCAAGGCTCTTGGTGGGCATAATGATTTGCGTACAGCATAGCGCGTTCTGACGGGACCGTCATGCTTCACTCAATGGGTTGCGGGTTCAAACGGACAAGTGGAGGCGGCCCAGGGTTGAAACTTGAGTTGAAAGGGTGGGAAAAACTCCAGTAAGTGATTGATAAATATGGTAGGCACGACTGGATTCGAACCAGCGACCTCTTCCGTGTCAAGGAAGCGCTCTAACCAACTGAGCTACGCGCCTATTCGCGATATCAGTTAGTTTAGCAGGGCTGTGGCGGCGGGGAAAGATCCGCCCTTTGCAGCGGACAGGTCCGGTTCGCGATGCAGTGTTGACCAAGGGGGAAAGCATTGAATCCTCCGGCTGACTCCCTCTGAGCACTGGGGGGACGCGATTTCATCTCAAAGGGTTCTACGTTGCGCAATTTTCGCGGGGCCCCGTGTTTCGCCATTCTCGCGGTGCTCTGAGTTTTGCTTTTTGTGGCAGAAGGGTTTGCAAACGGCCGATGGCCAGCGCACAGCCAGTGTTACAAATCTGTTAAAATAAGCCTCCAAGGAGCACGGCAAGTCCTCAAGTCCCCGCCGCATCGATCTCCATGATCCTCTATCTCATGCGCCATGCGAATGCCGGAACCATTCGCGAAAATCCCGTCCTTGACGCCAAGCGAGGCTTGATCAAGGAAGGTAAAGAGCAGTGCATGCTGATGGCGCGCGTGTTGGGCGCTCTCAAAGCGCCCATTGACGTGATCATTTCGAGCCCGTTGAAGCGCGCCATGCAGACCGCGCAGCTGGTGGGCACGGAGCTGGGATACGAAGCCAAGGTTGAGATCAGTCCGGCGCTTGGATTGAACGAAAGTTACGCGGACTTCCAAAAACTCTTGGCCAAATATGCCGACCGCGAGGGCATTCTCGTGGTGGGGCACAATCCCAGCCTCTTTCAGTTTCTCGGACGCCTCATTACCGGCAACGGTGGGGCCGCGATCCGCATGCGAAAGGCGTCGATCGCGCGCGTGGATATGAACCATCACCCGCCGCGACTGCAGTTGTTGATGGATCCGCGCTCGGCCCGCGCTATCTACGCCAGCGTGGCGAAGAGTTCGCGGCCGAAGGCCTCGCGAAAATAGCCGGCCTCCCGGCGCAACGACCAGAGCTCAAGCTCCGCGCCGGCGCGTCAGTCCTTCAGCAGCGGCTGCAGTTGGCTCAACGCGCTGGCAGCGCCCTTTTCGTCGCCCTTTTGCAAACTAAGGAAGAGCTTGTCCCATTCGTCGCTTCCGGCCTGGAAATGATTTGACGTCTGCAAGTAGTAGCGGGTGCCGTCGAAATCCCATACTCCTGCCGACATCCGATTCACCCGGCCGGTAAGCGAGACAAGGGTCGCGCGCGCGGCCGTTTTGTTGCCGCTCGCATACTGACATGCAAGAAGCAGCGCATCGCGAACGATGATCTGGGATGGGTTCAGTTCGGAATCCAAAGTGTTTGTGGCCTGCGCCTGGCATACATCGAATCGATCCGCTGTCAGTGCGGCTTCTTCCAGGTCCAGCCGATAGCCTGGGGTCGGGTCCTGGGCGACCAGTTGCTGATCGAGCTGGAACGCTCGATCGAAATCGAAGCTAACTTCGTGAGAAACGTGCGCCAGGTCGTGAAGCTGCGCGGGGTCGTGCGCCTTGCCGTTCGCGTCAAGGCACACCGAATTGGTGTGGACGAAGTTCTGATCGTAGCCCCAGAGCCAGCCGAAGCAGCCTTCGGGATACTGAGTGCCGATGGAACGCTTGTCTGCGACCGGTTTGCCGTCGCGATCGAAAAACAGGTTTCCGACTGTGCGTTCGGAGGAGTCATATTGAAACGCGACCCTTTGATAGCCCGCGTCGGCATAATTCAACGGCGCTCCCTGCGCATCCAGGCAGCCCTTCATGGTGCCGTTGCCGCTCTGATCGCGCTCATAGAAGTAGGCGTAGCAGCCCGTGCCCTTCTGGGCGATCGGCTTTCCATCCGGACCGAAGAAGCGCTCCTCCTTCAAAGAGCCGTGATCGTCCAACGTAAATTCGTCTCTTTGGAAACCTCCTGCTTCCCAGAAGGCGGGCTTGTTGGCAGCGTCAAAATAACTCTCTTCGATTTGATTCCCCCACTTGTCGAGTTGCCAGCGAACCATCGGGGGGACGGCGTCAGGAGACGGCACCGGCTTGCCGCTTGCATCTTCGAATGTCGTCTGGATCAGCTCGCCCTGCGCATCGCGGACATAGGCCTTGGCGACGAAGCCACCGTTTGCCGGGAGGGGGTCTCCGTTACTGTCTAAGAACTGTTGTTCTGTCACCCCCAGCTTCGAATTCGTCTGGTCGATGACGGTGGCGCCGAGGGTCATCCGCGTTCCGCCGCCGGAAAGAAACTGAATCTCGCTGATGTAGCCCTGCGAATCATAGTGAATGTCGCCGCTCGAAAGGGTCGTACCGTCGGCCCCGACCACAAAGAACAGGCGGGTGTTGCGGACATTGCCGACCTTCTTCAAGGCCCCGGCCTGCGCGGGCGCATAGTTGAGCGCAAACACGATGCGCCCCTGCATATCGCGCGCAATCTCATAGACGGCCTGGCCCTTTTCGTCGTAGCTGAACTCCAGCCTGCAGAATTGCCCACTCATGCCGCTGGTAGGAAAGAAGAGCGAGCTGTCGAGCTGCGAATCCATGATGAGATGCCCATAGCCGTTGATCGCTTCGACGGCCTGCACCTCTCCGCGGAAGCCTTTGCGCGTGACTCTAAGCGACTCAGCGCGATGACCGATCTCTTCCGTCGATAAGCGCCCGATCATTTCATAAGAGCCGTTTCGCCGCATGAAACTGGCGTAATAGGAAACATTGGGATGCACGTAGAAAAGCCAGTAGAGGACGGTGAGGGCTAACGCGGAGAGCGCCAGCAAGGCTACCGTCCCGGCGATTGCGGCGCGGAACCGTGCGCGGATCAATTGCTGGCGCAGCCGCCCCCGATTGCGCCGTTCCCGGCCCTTCTCAACCAGTCCGGTGAGCAGATCGTGCGCCAGCTCCACGTGCCGCGTACCGAGGCGGTCTTCGAAGCGCAGCAGCCGCCGGTCCACAAGCTTCTGCAGATCGTCATCGGAGATGTGTTCGCGGCGCGCTTCCTCGACGGGAATAGTGGCGCGAAATCCTGTGGCTGTGACCAGATGCTCTTCCACGAACTCGCGCACCGAGTCGCCCAGTCCAAGCAGGCTGCGCTCGTAGAGCGACTCGAGGATGCCGCCCTTCTCAGCGACCACCAACTCACGCGTGATTTGCGTTTTCCCCGTGGCCACCATGCGCTCGAAGAGCTCGTTGCACATCACGTTGAGATAGGCCGGCTCGATCTCTTCCGTCGCGCTGTCGAGAACCTCGCTCTGCCGGCTGCTGATGACGGCCTGGATGATGTCCTGCGCGACTTCGTCGGTGACCCACTCTTTTCCGGGATTGCGGATGATCTCGATGCCGCGTGCGGCGTCGAGCGGGCCCAGAGCGAAACGATTGCGCAGGATGGCGGGCAGGATGGGCCGCAGCGAATCGAGCCGCCACACGAAATCTTCGCGCAGCGAAAGCACAATCTTGTAGTTCGGGGTACCGGCTTCGACCGATAGCCGTTCTCCAGATGCCTCGGCCCTTTGCCGCACGACAGCGGGAATGCGATTTTCCGCCAGATCCGCCAGTTGCTCGAGAATCTGGGTTTCATCGTGCCGCCGGCTGCCGATGGTGAAGATCTCTTCAAATTGGTCGAAGACCAGCACGGGAGCGAGCCTGTCGTTGCGCGGGCCCCAGAAATGCACGCGGTGGAAGTACTCCCACAGCGTCTCCGGGCCGGAGACATCCTGCGTGCTTTCGATATCGTTTCCGCTCTCGCGCGCGGCCGCCTCGGTGAGCACTTTCACCTGCTCGACGGGATTCGCGGCCTGCGATGAATAGTCGAGCCGCAGAACCACCGGGAAATACCCGTCCTGACGCAAACGCGGAAACACGCCGGCGCGCAGCAGCGATGTTTTACCCAGACCCGAGCGCCCAAACAGAACCGTCAGGGTCTCGCGCTGGATCAGCCGCAGCAGTTCCTGCGTCTCTGCCTCGCGCCCGAAGAACAGGTGCGCCTGCTCTTCCGTGTACCAGAAGAGTCCCGGCCAGGGGTTCTGTGCCTGCGACGGAGGAGGCGCCCCGGCGCCGGTCGCACTCGGCGTGCTCGGCGTGCTCATCTGGGCCTCCGGTAGTTGCGGATTCCGCGGCTCAGGGTCTCGATCAGTTCCGGCGGGACCTTGCCATCGCGCAGACGCGCCCACTGCAGGTCGCGATAAGGAGACTCCACGAACTGGGCCCCCGACGGCGTATCGTCAATGACCAGCGGCTGAAGGTAGCGGTCCTCTTTGCGCCGCTCCATGGACGCGTCCTCGGCCATCCGCCATTCTCTCCACACAAAGCGAGGGCCCGGTCCCGAGCGGTCTAATGCTCGGGAGATGATGGGCACAAAAAATGCCGCCTTGCGAATGTTCTCGCGAATAGTCAGCAGGTAATCGTTTCCGGGATCGGCGGGAAGCTCCCGCTCGTCCAGCCAGGTGTCGATGTTGTTGGCTTCCAACTGGTCGCGGATGGCGCGCACCTTGGCACGATCCTCGCTGGCGTAGCTGAGAAAGACGGCTCCCGGCTTGAACTCGCCCGCCGGGCCTCCGGGAAGTGCTGCCGCGCTAGCCGTTTTGCTTTGGCTGCGCGCCTGCCACCGCGTGTAGAGCTGCTCGGCGAAATCAATCGGCGAGATGTTAGTTACGACCTTGGCCCGCCGCCGATTCAGGTACTCTGCCAGGCCAGGTTCGCAGGTCAGGCTCACATAATACATATTGATGTTTTCCTGATTGCGCCGCCCATTGATGGCGTGAATGAAGAATCGGCCCAGCCAGTCTGGCAGGTTGCAGCCGAGAAGAAGAACGGTTTTCTTCTGCAGAAAGTCGTACAGGTTTTCCGGCGCGTATTGCTGGTCGAGCAGCGACCAGCTGTACTCGATCAGGTCATCTTCGGTTTTGGCGAAGGTTCCATCGGTGGGGCTGGTTGCTCCGAAGAGGTGATACACACCGGGAGTGCGGTCGTGATGATAGTGGTTGGGCAGATCGACCGCGCTCTTGACCCCGCGCGGAGTGAACTTGATCTGCTCCACCTCGGCGTCCGGGCGTGCCTCGTTCATCGCCTGAAACATCAGATGATCGACGGTGGTCGTGATGTAGAGCGAAAAGTCCTGAATGCGGGCGAGACTCTGGAGGGAAGTGGGAATGGGCCAGGGGCGCCTGCGCACCACGTCGTCGATGTCGTAAGCCACTTCGCCGGCGTTCTCGCGCTGGCTCAGCAAATTGGCAACATTGTAGATCGTCCAGCGCCGCGCGCCTTCAGGGCGGGCGATCTGGGTTTGTGCTGCCAGCGCGCTGCCCCACATATCGTAAAGGTGCGTCGGCTCACCGTTTTCCGGCACCACCAGCAGCTCCGGGCCCAGCACCGGAATGACGCAGCCTTCCAGAACCAGGTTGACCAGCTTGTCCCATTCCCGTTCCGTCATCTCCATCGTGCCAGAAGCGGTGGGCGGGACAGGGAGCGATGCACTCATGACGGTCCCTCATTCTTGAGAGTTCGCCGCCGCGCGAGAGGGAGAAGCACCTGGAATACGACTTTTCCCCAGGGGGAGCTGCTTCTTCGTGTCGATCTCCAAATGGTTCCAAGTAATAGGGTTTTCTGCGCGTTGCGGGCTCGTCCCCACTCTATCATGAACCCCGACTTCCACGCTGAGTTTCGCTGGCCCTGGCTGCAAGGCGAGGCCCATGCAATGAGGGCGAGCGAAACAGAGAGTCTTTTGCCCGTATCTGGACCTGCAACGGGTCGCCCCCTCGCTCCACTCCTCAACGAACCGCACGGCGACATCGTTCCGAAAAGTTACGGCTTGATGATGTTTGCAATCAGCGCCGACAGGCCGTTCCACGCGATCTGGATGCCGATGCAAAGCAGAATGAAGGCGACCACGCGCAGAATTCCGTGGGCCGTGGAGGGCGGGATGGCCTTGGTGATCCTGGGTGCGTAGGCATAGCAGAAAAAACAAAGCAAGCTGAGAACAACGATGGCAAGAAATACCGCAACGTGCGCCAGAATGTCGTGGGTGAGATTTTTATCCGAGATGTGCGCGGTGACCGTGAGCAGCGCGACCAGCGTCCCCGGCCCTGATGTAATGGGAAAAGTGAGCGGGTAGAAGGCGCGGTCTTCGAATTGCCGCGTATCGGGTTCGCTGCTTGCGCCGGTCTCCTCCTCCTTGTGGCGGGCATCGGTCCCTGCGCTTCTCTCGTTTAAGACGTTCCATCCCATGATCGCGACCACCATGCCACCAGAGAGTTGGACGATGGGCAAAGAGAGGCCGAAGAAATTGAGGATGGCCGCGCCCAGTACCTCGAAAACCGCAAGGAAGATGATGTTGTTGATGGCGATGCGGCGCGCCAGCGAGTGAAGGACCTTGGGCGGCGCATCGCCGACCAGCCCCAGAAAGACCAGCGCGGACCCGAGAGGGTTGATGATCGGCAGGAGGACGCTGAACGTAATGAGAAAAACCTTCCAATAATGCAAGCGAGTTCCCCCCTGATTGAATCTTAATGCTTCATAGAACCAGCGAGACCGCGGACTTTCAAGCCGGGGCTTGCACGGCCCCCGAATTGCCCTTTGATACGCGCCAGAAACGAGACTGATATTCTGGTCTTGATGAAAAAATCGCAATGAAAGCAGATATGAACACATTAGATAGCCCGCGGCAGGCGCCCACAGTGCGCATGGTGTGGCTGCTTTTTGCAGCCATTTTTGTCACGGTTTATTTTGCTTCGTTGTTTTCGCCGCCGCTGCTGGACGACGTGGACGCGGCGCATGCCCAGGTAGGCCAGCACATGGCCGAGACCGGCGACCTGATCACGGGCAAGACCAACGGTATCCGTTACATTGAAAAGCCCCCGCTGCCCTACTGGCTGGTGGCCGGAATGTTCAAGATATTCGGCCAGAACACCTTTGCCACGCACCTGCCCAACGCGCTGGCCATGCTGGGGCTGACCTGGCTTGCGTGGCTGTGGGCGCGGCGCGCGTGGGGAGATCGTGCAGGCTTCTACGCGGGGCTGGGCGTGCTCACTTCAGTGGGCTGCTTTCTATTTACGCGCTTCATCATCCCCGAGGCAATCCTGGCGTTCTTCCTGCTCGTTGCGCTCTACGCCCTGATTGCCAGCCTCGAAGACGGACGGCCGGCGCTCATCTACTGGGCGTATGCAGGCGTGGCGCTGGCGCTGCTGACCAAGGGCCTGATTGCGCCAGTGTTCTTTCTGGGCGCAGCCATTCCCTATCTGCTGCTCACCGGGCAGTGGCGGCGCTGGAAGGCCCTGAAGCCGGTGACGGGGCTGCTGTTATTTCTCTTGATCGCGGCGCCGTGGCACATCGTGTGCGGCATCATCAATCACGATTACGGACATCCCTTCGGCAATCACCCCACAGTTGGAAACGTGCACGGTTTCTTCTATCAATATTTCATCAACGAGCATGTACTGCGCTTCTTCAACCAGCGCTATCCGCACGACTACAACAAGATGCCGGGCATCTGGTACTGGCTGGCGCACCTGGTGTGGATCTTCCCGTGGAGCTTGTTTCTGCCGGCCGAGGTGGCCGTGGCATGGAAGACGCGGCACAGTTGGCTCAAGCATCTCCGCCATGACGCGGGCGACACGGTGGACTTCTATCTGGATCACGCCATGCGCGAAGACGTGGCCACGCATGTGCTGCGCGTCAAGTTCCGCACGCGCACCATCTGGCTGCTGAGCCTGTTCACAGCGTGGACGTTGCTGTTCTTTTCGATCTCGACGAACCAGGAGTACTACACTTTTCCGGTGTGGCCGCCGCTGGTGATGCTGATCCTGGGAGTGGTGGCCGATCTCGAGATGCGCCGCGGCGCCAATGGCAGGCCCCCGCTTTCAACAGCGTGGCTGACAGGCGCGCAAGCCGTGTTTGCCGCGATCGGCGTGGTCTCCGCCGCGGTGCTGGGCTGGGGTTTGTGGACCTCGCGCAGTCTGCCGTACGTTCCCGACATCGGCACGCTGCTGGCGCATCGCGCTGTGGGCGATTACACACTTTCGATGTCGCACTTGTTCGATTTGACCGGCGAATCGTTTGCCGCGCTGCGGCTGCCGGCGGCACTGGCTGCAATCACTCTGCTGATTGGGCCGCTGGCGGGATGGCTGCTGCGCATCAAGGGAAAACATCTTGCGGCCACGATAAGCATCGCGCTCACCATGACGGTTTTCTTCGTCGCCGCGCACATCGCGTTCGCGCGCTTTGAGCCTATGCTGAGCTCGAAGCAGATGGCCGATACCATCATGGCCAAAGGCTCGCCCAGCGACACGGTCATCGTTTATGGAGAGCAATCGTCGGGGTCGTCGCTGATCTTCTATACCAACGACTTCTTCAATAGGCGGCCGGCATTGCTGGTGATCCCGCGTTGCGGGCAGCACGGCGAGGGATCGACGCTGCTGTGGGGCTCGTGCTACCCCGATGCGCCGGATATTTATTTGAGCGACCACACGCTCGCAGGCATCTGGGGCGCCGGTGAACGCAAGTGGATCTTCGCCGAAGATCCGGACCGCGACAAAGTAGAACGCACGCTGGCCGGCAGCGGACATCTGTATGCAGTGCAAACCCTCGCCGACAAGACCCTGTGGACCGACCGGCCGCTGCCGTAAATCTCGACGGGAAGTTTTGTATCAGGGTGCGAGTTCACTCGCGCCATAAGCTGTTCCGGCTTTGAAAGGGCACGGCTTCAGCCGTGCCTTGAAACGGGTATAAACAGCGGGGCTTTAGCCTCTGAGGGACGATTTCAATCCGCGTCCAGGATCTGTTCAACCAGTTCTAGTCCCTAGTGCCTGTTCCCTCTCGGTCCCTGCCTCCGCGGGTTGCCGCATATACACATACAAATAGAAGCCGCAGAGCGCGAGCAGAATGAGCGGAGCGGGAATCACGCCGAAGGCCAGCGATGGGCCGGAGTAATGCGTGATTTGAAAGAGCACGATCCAGAAGATGTCCCCGGTGAGGATGATGGCAGCGAGCGTGAGCGCGAGTGCACACCACGCGAGCCTTCCGCCTTTCTGCCAAAGCATGGCGCAGGCAGGAACGGAGAGCAGCAGCAGACGCGCATCGTAACTGCGATGATAGACGACCAGGATGGTCAGGGGTACGACCGCGGCAATCGCGAACCATGCCAGACGAGGCGAGAATCCGGACTGTACCGTCTTGCGCGCCCACACGAGCAGCAACACCCCGCATAGGACATAGACGACCGGATTGTAAAAATGCGGATTGTCCCAGAATCGACTCACAATGGTTTGCAGGCAAAGAGTCATATTGACGCCGAAGCTGCCGCCGCTCTGAGGTCCGGGATCGTTCAGTGCACCGCGTTGCATCAGCGCTGACTGGTTCGCCTGCATTTCCTGGAGCCAGTGCGGCGCAATCTGCGCGGTCCATAGCACTGCGGGCACAACCAGCGCAGCAACAGGTATAAGCGTTTGCAGCGCCCGCTTGCGGGCCATGCCGCCGGCGAGAAGAAAATACAGCCAGACTAATCCCACGTCATGTGGCTTCATGACCAGTGCCACCGCGAGACAAATCGCGCCCACAATCGTGAAGCGATTCTGAAGGAAACACCAGACCGCGATGACGGAAAGTCCCACCACCAGGCCAACCGTGTTCCCCAGGGCCAGCAGCATTTCGCTGTTTACGAGCAAGAGGAAGACCAGCGCCCCGGCCATCAGCGGCGAAAATTCACCACCGGCATTCCACATCGCGAAAGCAGCGAGGATAAAAGCTATCGCGCTGAGAATGAACCAAATCGCACCCGCAAATTTGATCGGCAAAAGCGCAAGCGGAGCGACGAGGAAAAAGGTGGTCGGAAAATTGGGGGTAATGTGACCGTGCGCCGCGACCACTACCGAGCCGAGACCGGATGGCACCTCCCCTTCCTCACTTTTGTAGAGAGCCCATAGCTGGCTTGGCTGATAAGGGTCATGATGCTCGACGAGACATTTCGCGCCGTAATAGAACTCTTTGAAATCGATCATTCCCAGAGCATTGGAATAAGCGATCGCCACACCGGCCAACACAAAGAAAACACTGCCGAGCGACAGCAAAAGCAAACTGTCCTGGCGTTCTTTGAGCATGGATCGAGATCTCCGCAGCAGCGATGGGTCAGTGCTCATTATGCATTGCCTGCGAGCCCGCGCGAAATGCTACGAACATGGGAAGCTACGGGTTCACGGGATCAACTAGGTCTCTGACCGATTGAAGAAGACCCTTCCCGTGCCCCATCCATTTGCCTTTTTTCTGGCGAATGGGTGGGAAACACCAAAGCCAAACGTACGAATTCATGCGGTCAGAGCACTAGCGCGCGGCGACGGTAAGCGATTCACTGCGCGTCCCTCATCTTGCCGCCCGGCAGGAGTTCCAGGACGCGGCCGCGCCACAGAACGCGGCGGCCAGCATAGCTCGCGGCCCAAAAGCAAAAACCCATCAGGTCGCGAATCGGATAAAGCACCAGCAGGCCGAACCAACTCGTGTCGCGCACCACGAGGTGGCCGACGGCAATGGAAAGTGCAAGACGCGAGGCCACGGCGAAGGCGAGGAGCGCGAGGCCCCACATCGGCGCGCCGAGCCACGCGCACGCGGCGAGTGCCAGCAGACCGAATGGCATGCTGAAGGTGAGCGCGGTGCCGAAGTGGCCCTTGGGACGCGAGAAGCGCGTGGACTTCATCCAGCGCACCTGGTGCTTGAGCGAGCCGATGAGCCCCGAGTGCAAAACCATGTGATCGATGGCGTGATGGCTAAGGACCACACTTTGGCCCAGCTTCCAGGTCTCATTGCCGAGGATGAAATCGTCGGCACAATAGTCGGCCGTAACCTTGAAGCCGCCCATGCGGCGAATGGTTTCGCGCCGAAAAGCCATCGTCGGGCCGAGCGTGAATTGCATGCCCTCCATCGCGCGCGCGGCGAGCACGCCGGAAGACATTTCGACCGACATGCCGACCGCTTCAAGCCGCGCCCAGAGCCCGCCTTCAGCCGCGACGCCGCGATAGAGGCAGCACATGCCTCCGACGTGCTCGTCTGCAAAAGGGAGGGCCACGGAGCGCAGGTAGTCTGGCGCGACGCGCACATCGCTGTCGCTGATGACGAGGATGTCGTGCGCGGCGTAGGCTTCCATCAGCTCCATGGAAGCGACTTTGGCGTTGATGTAGTCGGGCTGCCCGCCCGTGAAGAGGAATTGGACCGGAATGTGGGGATGACGCGCGGCCACGCGGCGCGCAGTTTCGAGGCCTTCGTCGTTCGCGGTGCGGGCGCAGAAAAGGATTTCGTATGCGGGATAATCCTGCATGAAAAAGGTCTCGAGATAGGACTCGAGGCCGGGGTCCGCTCCATGCAATGGCTTGAGGAGCGTAAGCGGAGGCGTGAACCCTGGGCGGGCAGTGAGTTGGGCCAGCGCGAGACGGCGCTCGCGGAGATAGCCCGGAACGGCCCACAGCACAATGCCGGTGAAGACCGCGGAAGTGACGAGGCCGAAGACGGCGAGGCCGAGAAGGGCGTAGGGCATGCTGATTCTTAGGATACCCGGCAAGTCAACGGGTCAGCGAGTTCACGCGCAGATGCTGGTTGCCCCATCCTTGCGCCAGTTTCATCGGCGCAAGGGTGGGAAACTACTCGCTAGGGTTTGCGGGAGTTGACCGCGCGCGGCGGCGCGGCCGGCTTGATCACTGGCGTCTTGCGAATGGGCACGATGGCGCCGGCCGAGCCCGGCGCGGCAGCTTGAAAACGCGCCAGCATCTCGGTGCGCACATATTCGACGAAGTTCTGCATCTGGCGGTTCATCTCTTCCATGCGCTCGCGCATCTGCAGGATGATCGCGATGCCGGCGATGTTCACGCCCAGGTCGCGGGCGAGGTTCAGGATGAATTCCAGGCGCTCCAGATCCTCGTCGGTGTAGAGGCGCGTGTTGCCCTCGGTGCGCGAAGGCTTCAGCAGCCCTTCGCGCTCGTAGAGCCGGAGGGTCTGCGGATGAATTTCATACATCTCAGCCACCGCCGAGATCATGTACGCGCCTTTGGACTTGCGTTTTGTCGCCATAGTTCTCTTGTCTTACGCCGCGGGCGGAATGTTCTTGACCTTTGCTGGGTCAACTCCAAGGAGACTACAAACGGACTCCCGGGTCTCCAAATTTCCAAAGAAGAATCGCCGCAGGTGAATCTTATCTGGCTTCAGAAAGTCCATCCAGACATACAGGTCAATTCGCTTCTTCTCTTCGCGGATGCGCCCCTCGGAGAACTGCACACAAGTCGAGTCCAAGCATCCATGCAAGGGGTCTTCAAAGCCGCTCAATACGCGGTCCAAATCTTCCGGCCTTGCACTGGTATCATGGTTCACTAAGCACAAGAAATTCAGTAATCTGTGAGCGGGATTCACGCTCTCGAACTGTTGGAACCCAGTGTGAACAGCATTGCTGATCCGATTGAAAACTGGATCGGGGCGTAGTCCTCCCACAAGCACGCCGGGAGCCGCTTGCTTCAATTGATCTTCAAGCCATTCGTCTCTTTGAAATGACTTCACCTCGCATAGGGCTACTTCAACTCCGCCGCGCGAAAGACGAAAATCGGGGGTCTTCAAATCCCGCATTTCGTTCTTCGCAAACGACCCTAGTTCAAAACCCTTGCCCTGCCAATAACTGAGGACCAGAGCTTCATCGGAGGAAAGCTTTGAGAAGCGGTATGCGTGTACCCCGCGCAGACCCCGACTGAAGTCATATTCGGGTCTCATATCGTCGTCATTCGCCTGCGTGTTCTTTCTAGCGGTTTGACTCATACTGGAACCTCTCGGCTGGGGTAGCCTTCCTCGCGCTGATGATGCGAATGCGGTCCTTACGCTCAGTGTGCACCACTAGCAACACTCTTGCCAAGAGTGACAAACCGAGGATGATAGACCTTGGCTCGTCCTCGGAATGATGGTCATCCGGAATGGTGATTGCAAAGGGGTCCTCAAAGACCGTCCTTGCCTCTTGGAAATCCACGCCATGGACCCGGACATTGCGTTCAGCTTTGTCATCATCCCACTCAAACAGCTCTGTCTGCACTCGATCCCCTTGCTTTCCTACATCTTGTCAAACAGCTCCTGGCGCGGGTCCTGGGGATTGAGTTTGCCGAGCTCGCGCATGATCTCGCGGCTGCGCTCGTCGTTCAGATGCGGCACCACGACGGAGACAGTGACGATCTCATCGCCGCGCTGGCCGGGCTGCTGCGCGCTCTCCACGCCCCTCTCCCGCATGCGCAGCTTTTGCCCGCTCTGCGTGCCGGGCGGGATCTTCAACTGCGCGCGACCGTCAATGGTGGGCACCTCGACCTTGGCGCCCAGCGAGGCCTCGGCCACGGTGACGGGCACAGTGAGCAGGATGTCGTCGCCCTGGCGCGTGAAGACCGGGTTCGTTCCGGTACGCACAATCAAAAACAAGTCGCCGGAAGGGCCGCCGTTCGCGCCGGCATTGCCCTTGCCCTGCAGGCGAATGCGCTGGCCGTCGCGCGTGCCGGGCTTGATGCGGAACTCCACCGTTTCCGAGCGCGTGACCGTGCCCTCGCCGTGGCAGTTGGCGCAGATGTTGGAAGTTTTCCCCGTTCCGTTGCAGCTCGGGCAGGTGATATTGAACTTCATGCGGCCGCCCATCTGCGTCACCTGCCCGGTGCCGTGACACTCACTGCAAGTCGTCGATCCGCCGGTGTGCGCCTGGCCGTGGCAGGCGGGGCACACTTCCTGGCGATTGATCTGGATGCGCGCCTGGCCGCCGCGAATCGCCGTCCAGAAATCGACCGTGGCCTGGTATTCGATATCCGTGCCGGGCTGCGGACCGCGCGGCTGCGGGTGCTGCGCGCCCGTGAAGATGCCGGAGAAGATGTCTTTGAAGCTGCCAAAGCCCCCGCCGCCCTCGCCATGGCCCCCCTGCTGACCTGGGAAGCCGCCCGAGAAGCCGTTGAAGTCGAAGCCTTCAAAGTCGACCGGCGGCCGGCCGCTACCCTCGCGCTGCTGGCGCGCGTAGGCCTCGGCTGTCGCAGGATCGATCTGGTCGGAATAGAAGCCGACCTGGTCGTAGATCTTGCGCTTCTTCTCGTCGCTTAGAATGTCGTTGGCCTCGGAGATCTCCTTGAACTTCTCCTCGGCCTTCTTGTTGCCGGGGTTCAAGTCGGGATGGTATTTGCGCGCAGCTTTCCTGAAAGCCTTGCGGATATCATCCTGCGTGGCCGTCTTCTTGACGCCAAGCATTGCGTAATAGTCTTTGTTGGTGGTGGTTGCCATTTTTTCCTGGACCCAATCTCCGATGAATTCCAACCGCGGGAACGTTGCTTGCAATTCAGCCGTTGATTGTCCGCGCAGTCGTTCTAGAGGCTACTAATGTCTTAGGATCACTTCATGCGATCGCGCGCTTTTCGTTCCCGGATTGCCGCTGGTAACCCGGTCGTGGGCGGATTTCTTTGAGAACCGCTGCTTGATCGATGTCCGCGGCCGACTCCAGATCGTAGTCCATTTGCAGCCGCATCCAAAACTCCGGCGTCATGTTGAAATAGCGGGCTAGCCGCAGCGCCGTGTCCGCCGTGATCCCTCGCCGCTCCCGCACAATCTCGGAAATCCGCGTCACAGGCACGCGCAACGCCATGGCCAGCGCATTCGCCGACAGCCCCAGCGGCTTCATGAACTCTTCGCGCAGCATCTCGCCGGGATGCAAGGCCGGCATCAGCGCACCGTCCTTCAACACGGACTTAGTGGTAATCGACAATTTCGACCTCGTAGGCATCGCCATCGCTCCATCGAAAACAGATTCGATATTGATCGTTGATCCTCAGGCTCCATTGGCCTGCCCTGTCACGTCTCAGCTTCTCCAGCATATTTCCGGGCGGCTGGCGGAGTTCATCAACCGTAGAGACCGTGTGAATCTGCCGCAGCTTCCGAAAAGCTACCCGCTCAAATGCCGCAAATCGCCGGCTGTGCCGGTGGTTAAAAACCTGCCCGGTTTCTTTGTCGACAAACGAACGGATCATGCTTAACGTTTATCGTAACACGGAAAGCGGAACAAGCCGACTCGCGCAATGAACAGGAGTTTCACGGCTCGACGATCTCAAATCTGCGTTCGGCGTCCGCGGCGTAAGCCAGACAGGCGCGGATATCGGTTTCGATCAGATCCGGAAAGTCGGCGAGGATTTGCTCCTCAGTCATTCCGGCGGCCAGCTAATCCAGCACATCGTACACGGTAATGCGCGTATCGCGCATACAGGCCTTGCCGCTGCGCTTGCCCGGATTGATGGTGATGATCTTTGCGTAGTCCATAGCAATCTCTCCCTCAGGCCGCCGCTTCGAACCGCTCGATCCTGGGCCGTTTCTTCCTCGAGGCTTGCCAAATGTCGTAACTCATCTGCAACTCGTACCAAAGGCTGTCATGCGTGCCCAGCGCGGCGGAAAGACGCAGAGACATCTCGGCAGAGATGCCTGCCGCTCCGTTGAGAATGCGCGACAGCGTGGTGCGCGAGACATGCAACTTACGGGCCGCGGTCGTCACATCCATATCGCCCAGCGCGTCGCGCAAAATCTTTCCGGGATGCGGTGGATTGAACATCCTCTGCATAGCAACTCCTAGCGGCAACGGTTCTAGGCCGAGCATGCTATCGAGTATTCTAAAATCACCGAGGTACACATGCCGCTGATACGTTTGCGCGTTGCCCTCTCCATTGCCGTTTGCTTCATTGCCTCTTCAACGGCATTTTGCACCAACAGAATCCTCACCAGCTCTCTTTTGAGCGAGTCGCGCATGCTGGGGGACGTGCCGTCCACCGTGAGACCTCTCACAATTCCCCAGGACGTAGCGGTCGACATGTTGATCTACAAGGTCACTCCTGAATATCCCGTCATCGCCAAGGCCGCCCGGGTATCTGGAATTGTGACCCTTCAAGCCACAATTTCTAAAACGGGAGAAATTTCGGATCTTCACGTTATTTGTGGGCCGGTGATTCTGCAGCAAGCTTCGCTCGAAGCCGTGCGGCAGTGGAAATATAGACCCTATCTTTTGAACGGCAAACCAGTCGAAGTAGAGACCACAATCAGGATTACCTTCGCCCTAGGCGGCAAGAAGAAGATGAAATTCAGTAAGGACTCTTGTCCTTCCGAGTGACGATCCCGGCCATCGGTAGCCTCTACTGCAAGAGTTCGCGACATATATCTCGGTGTGGGCGACTCTAGTCGCCCACACCGAGCTAGCTCCGCTTATTTCTTGTCGTCCACGTCCACGTACTCGGCGTCGATGACTTCGCCTTCCTTCTTGGCTTCGCCACCGGGGGCTGTTCCCGCTGGGCCAGCATCCGCCGGACCTGACTGCCCCTGCGCCGCAGTTGCCTTGTACATCGCCTCCGCCAGCTTGTGACTAGCTGAAGTCAGCTTTTCATTCGCCGCCTTCAGATCTGCTGTCGACGGCGACCCTTCAAGCGTCTTCTTGGCCTCGGCCAGCGCCGACTCAACGTCGGTCTTATCGGCCGCAGCCACTTTCTCGCCGCTCTCCTTCAACATCTTTTCGATGTTGTAGACCATCGAGTCCAGCGAGTTGCGGGCCTCGATCTGCTCGCGCGCCTCCTTATCCTCGGCGGCGTGGGCATCGGCTTCCTTGGCCATCT
>JARLFZ010000077.1 GCA_031296305.1 Occallatibacter sp.
AGAGATGGTTGTCTCCGACGGCATTGGGATAGTTGTCTTTGCTCATAAATCGACGGCGGGCTGGGAAGCTCTACTGCAATCCCTGGTTGATGCTGGTTGGATGATAACTGCTTCCTGGCCTATCCGCATCACTGCATACCGCGACGAATAGTGCTACACTTCGCCCATTAGAGAGTGATCTCTCCTTTCCACCAGACTGCGTAAACAAAGGCCCTGGGACATCAGATTCCGGGGCCTTTGTGTTTACCGAAGTCTGCGGAATTGTTGATCTGCTGGTGGTGTGGGTTGCAGCAAGCACGTCATATCGAGTGCCGGACGCCGCAGAGCGGCAAGTGGGTCTGGACCAGATGCTTCTGACGCAGGTTTGAGAAAGACCGATCTCTCTATTACCTGTCATGCGCCGGAAGCAACGCCGACCGCCGGAAAACCACAGCGGTAGAATCGTTCTTAAACTGGCTCTAAATCGCACGAATTCACAGGTGAGCAATGAGTAGGGGAGACGCGCCACTGCGAACTGCCGCACGTCTATCGGAGCAGGAATACCAGAGAGCTGCGAAAGTCATCCTGGACCGGATCTATAGGGAAGTCGAGATCCAATGGCATCCTTTTCTTGGCGTTGGACGAGACATTTATGCCCCGAGAATCGACATCGCTGTCGGTCCCTTCGCGATAGAACGAAGAAGGTTTGAAGAGCAGTACACCGAACTGCTTCTTGAAACCAGGCCCTTCATTGAATCCCTCATCGAACGCCACAATCAAAATATCGATGCCGCCGAACAAAGGGCGTCATTCGACACCATCGCCTTCTTCAACCTCAATGCTCGATGCTTTTTGTGCATAGAAATCGAGGATAGCGGTTCTCGCAAGCATTGCTTGGGAAATCTGGTCAACGCATCGGCTCTTGGGAGGATTGGCCTATTGATTGCTCGTTCAGAGGAAATGCTCCGGACATTCGTACGTCAACGTGTGTATTTGCGTTTCCTTGCGGATGTCGAAAAGAACTCTTTCAGGACAGATAACACGCTTGTGCTCTCGGCTCAACAGTTCGATGAATGCCTCCAACTAGCGTTGTTAGGTAGGGGCGCGAGCCCAATCTCCGAAAGCCACGAATCTGGATACGTCCCCTGAAACGCCCGTGGCGACTTTAACGTGTCTGGTTATCCAGAGGGTCGATATATGTTCGGCGATCTCGCTGCTGGGTCTTCTTCGGTGGGCTTGTTCAATGTAATACGCCGCCGCGGGCGGTGGCGATGGCCTGGGTTAGCATCAGCCGGCTCTTCTGGTCAGCGAGCACCCCGCCTCGCTCCACGTGTTCGATCAACCTCGTCCGACGACTTGAAGTGAAGTCTCCGGGGCAGGGGAGTCTTCGAGTCCTGCCCGAGGAACTGGCAATACCAGCCATTGCGGCGCTGGGAGGACATGTATACCGGCCCTTACCAAGTGATATCTGACAGCTGGTCTTCAGTGGGTTCGTCGCGCACCGACGCGGACTTTGCCTTAGCTGTGGCAAACGAAGGAAGCGGATCGTTGACCTCTGCTTTTTCGTTCCGACGAGGGTTCGATCAGGGTGCTGAAGCCTCAAAATGGGTGCTTTTGAGCGCTTTCTGAGCCATCAGTGCGCTTTAGAATCAATGGGTTACGATTCGTGAACGTTCTGTCACGGCAGAGGTCGCGGGTTCGAGCCCCGTCGTCCCCGCCAGATCCCAAAGAACCTAAGGTCGATCTGGCATGTGACATCAAGGTACAAAAAGGTGCAAGCTTAGGGCCTCGATCCTGATTACCCGGTCGGACAACGTGCGCTAAGCAAAGTAGAAGTTGCCGCGTGCCAAGCCGCTGCTGCGGATCGACGTGAAGGCGATTCATAATTACCGTCCACAGCGGACTGATCCCGTACGCGCGCATCCAATCGAACTTGCGGTTCGTGAAGGCGAACGTCCTCAGGTGGGTTGCGGAAAACAGCTCGGAAGTCCAGAATCCGAAGCGCCGTTAGACGGAGAGTGGATCATAACGTAGTTAATCTCCGCGGCCCCGCCACGGTCCTGAAAAGAGGATCTGAATACACACCTGATCCGAGCCAGGGGGTCCGAGTCCGGTATTCACTCACTTCACCTGCAATTTCCGTGTTCTTCGTTAATCCTTCTATCCCTTCAACAAGATGATCGTTACAGTTGTCCCGTGTCCAGGATTGCTTTCGATCTTCACCTGGCCTCCATGCATAACTGCGATCTGTTGCACGATGGCCAGGCCCAATCCGACTCCTCCCGAATTGCGAGAACGCGCGGGGTCTGCCCTGTAGAAGCGGTCAAACACGTGGGGCAGCGCTTCGGCGGAGATTCCCGAGCCTGTGTCGCGCACTTCGACGCAAATCTGTTCGCCCTGCTGCTTCGCACTTAACCGGACACTACCACCTGCCGAGCAATGAGCCAGGGCGTTCGATGTGAGGTTGCCCACCGCGCGCAGCAGCAGCACCCGGTCCACACTGGCCATCAACGAGTCATCACCCGGGCTCACCGATATCGTCACCCCAATGTCGCTGGCAGCAGCTTCGTAGTACTCGCAAATATCGGTTAGCAGCCGCCTCAGATCCACCTCAGTGCGGTGCAGGTGATCACCCCGGCTTTCCGACCGCGCCAGAAAGAGCAACGATTCGATTAGTTCCGAGAGCCTTACGGATTCCTCTAGACATGAGCCGACCACTTCCAATAACTCTTCAGGAGTACGTGTGCGCGCCAGCGCCACTTCCGTCTCGCCGCGGATGTTGTTTACAGGTGTACGCAATTCATGCGCAATGTCGGCGGAGAAGCGCGACAGCCGGACGAAGGACTCCTCAAGCCGCTCAAGCATGCCATTGAAAGCGACTGCCAAAACCCTGATCTCTACCGGGTATCCTTCGGCGTGAATGCGCTCGTTGAGCGTACTGGACTCGATCCTTCGAGCGGTTTCGGCAACCTCGCGAAGCGGTCGCGTACTTCGGCGCGCGATGGCGAAGCCCAAGCCCGGACAAATCACAAGAGCTGCCGCCAATAGCGTCCATATCCACACGCGTTGCCGCTCAAGCACTACCTGCTCTTGCGTCAGGTCGACGGCCACCTGCAAAGTCCAAACTTCGTTTCCATTGCCGCCGCGCGGCACGGTGGATACAACTCCTCTATACGATGCGCCGGTTGGTGAATCGATCTTGAAGATCCCTTGATGCTGCGCCGCTGTCTGCGCGAAAAGTGAGGCACTCAGAGCCCGGTCCATCCCCGGCGTAGTCGACAACACCGCGCCGTGGGCATCGAACACCCGAATGTAGAACTTCTGATAGCGCCGCACCGCCGAATCGATCTCGACTTCTTCGTGCAGCGCATGCAAGTTCCCGCCCTGTTCGCTCACCAATGCACGGCATACACCCAACTCATCCCGTAGCGATTGTTCCGAGATTCTTCTCAGATTGTCCGCCAGGGCAAGGTAGAGCAGGCCAGTCGCAGCCGCCACCACGCTCAGAGAAGCCGTCGTATACCAGACCGTAAGCAGCAGCGCGAGAGACGCGCCGCCCCAGCCTCGCTCGCGAGGCTTACTGTTGATCGGGGTCTTCGAGAATATAACCCACCCCCCGCACCGTGCGCAGCAGTTTCCGTGGGAAGGGATCGTCCAGCTTGGTCCGCAGCCGTCTCAGGCTCACGTCGATTACATTCGAGTCTCCCTCCGAACTCATACCCCACACTAACTCGGCAATCAGTGTCCGCGTCAGCACCTCCCCGGCGCGGCGCACCAGCAGAGTTAGCAACGTAAACTCACGCGCCGTCAAATCCAGCCAGCGCCCCCCCCGAGTCGCCTTGTGCCCTGCAATATCGAGTTCCAGATCCGCCACCCGGATCTTGGTGGCTTCCCGAACCGGCGGCCTGCGCAAAATGGTCCGTACACGCGCCAGCAACTCCGAAAAGGCGAATGGCTTCACCAGATAATCGTCGGCCCCAAGCTCCAGCCCGCGAACACGGTCCGCTACGGCATCCCGGGCAGTCAGCAGCAGTATGGGAGTTTGTATTCCCTCTGCGCGCGCCCAGGCCAGAATCTTCCAGCCGTCCATACCCGGCAGCAGAATGTCGAGAACGATCAGGTCAAAAGAACCGATCTCGATCTGTCGCATGCCCTCGTGGCCGTCCGCCGCCACGTTCACTTGAAAGCCAGCCTCGGTGAAGCCACGCTTTAGAAAGTTCGCTGTCTTTGCTTCGTCTTCCACAATTAGTAGATTCATTGGGCGGCCAAGGCATCAATTGTACAACCTCCCGTTTTGTCCGGAAACGGGGCGGATACATCAACCAATTTAACGATTGATTTCGGACAAAACGGAGGCATTATCCGTACAAAATGATGAAAGTTTTCGTACAATTTGATGACAAAACTACTCATTAATATGCAGGATTTTGCACTTTGCCTAGAAAGCTTGTTCCGTTATGCGCTGAGTTTAAACATCTTAAGTGAACTCTATTCTGGCATATCGATTGCTTGTGAGGTGGCGTTGCAGCATTGAATTTTTGACGGTACGGAGGACTCGATCTGCCTGGTCGGTAGCAATCGAGAACCGTCGCTCAACCTTCAATCCCCTCGGCAACTCGTGGCGTTGAAATTTCAATCCGTCGCAGGGGCGCCTCGATTTCATTGCTGCGGCATCCCGTCGGTCAACGAACTGAAAGGTGGATTGAGATAAGGCTGGTCTCGATGTTTTTGAGCGACAGAGGGTTCTTATTCGGGTAGGTGTGCCTGTCACCTCCTCCCCGGAACCGCACTGGGTTCATTTCAGCGGAGGCTTCTATGCGACGAATGCTACCGGTCATAGCGTTTCTTGTTCTGCAGATGTTCTCCCCTGGAGCTCTCCCGGCTCAAACTCTCTCGACATCGCAGATATCAGGCCACGTTGCGGATCCTGCGGGTTTGGCGCTTTCCGGGGCGGTGATCAACCTGGTCAATGTGGAGACCAGCGCCGTCCTAAGCGTCACCACGGACCCGAGTGGCTTCTATATGTTCCCCGATCTTCGGGTTGGCAAGTATCAATTGAAGGCCGAGATGCCGGGTTTTCGGACTTATCTTCAGTCCGGGATCAACTTGCAAGTAGACGTCAATCCACAGATCAATATTCAATTGCAGGTTGGTGCGCAGACCGAGGAAGTCAACGTCTATGCGGACGCTTCTATGGTCGAGACCCACAGTGTTGGGGTCGGCCAGGTTATCGATGCGCAGCGCATCGTCGATCTCCCTCTGAACGGTCGCCAGGTCTACCAGTTGGTTACGCTCGCGGGTGCCGCGGTGTCGGGCCCGGCCATCGACAGCCGTCACTATCCGACCGATGGTGAGTTTTCTGTGGCCGGGGGCCAAAAAACGGCAACCAACTTCCTGATGGATGGCGGATGGAACATGGATACGGACGCCAACTTTGGTCTCCCTACTCCGTTTCCCGATGCCGTTCGGGAGTTCAAGGTGGAAACCAGTGCGCTGGCTGCCAACTTCGGCAGCCACTCCGGCGGCGCAGTCAATGTGATAACCAAGTCGGGTACGAACGAATTTCATGGCGACGCTTTCGAGTTCGTGCGCAACTACGTCTTCAATGCAAGAAACTACTTTGCGCTCACGCGCGATTCGCTGAAGCGAAACCAGTTTGGCGGTGTTGTGGGAGGACCCATCAAGAAAGGATCGTTGTTTTTCTTCGCCGGCTATCAAGGCACGACGCAGCGCAGTGATCCTGCAACCACCACCAGCTTTGTGGCTACCTCCGCGGTGCTTAGTGGAGACTTCACTACGATTCTTTCGCCCGCCTGCAACTCCGGAAAGCAGATTACTGCGACGGGGCCCTTCGTCGGAAACAAAATTGATCCCGCGAAGTTCAACTCGGTGGCCCTGAAACTGATCTCGTTGATTCCGGTCTCGACTGACCCCTGCGGCAAACTGGTCTACAACGGCGTTCCTCAAAACACCTTCGAAAACCAGGGTATCGCTCGAGTCGACTGGCTGCAGAGGCCCAACAACTCCGTCTTCGCGCGCTGGTTCGTTACCGACTACGAACTCTCTCCGCACTACACCAACAACTTGTTGACGAGTAACACGGTAGGTCTAGGTGATCGCGACCAGTCTGCGATAGCCGGGGATACGTGGATATTGAATCCGGCCACAGTGAATTCCTTCCGCGCAACATTTACCCGGTCTCGCATCTCTCGCATTGAACCGGATGGTGTACCAAACCTGACGCAACTTGGCGCGAATGTAACCAGTCCCGTCCTGAACTACACCGGACAAATATCGGCCAGCGGATACTTTTCCCTCGGCGGCATCGGCGGATATTTTGCGAACAATACCCTGGCGTTATCGGACGACGTCAATCGTACGCAAGGAGCCCACGAGATCATCGCCGGAGTCAACTGGGTACATACTCAGCTCAACGGCGTCGGACCTTTCCAGGAGAATCCAAAATACACGTTTAACGGCGCGGTCACGGGGAACGCATTGACAGACTTCTTTGTCGGCTCACCCGCAACCTTTGGGCAAGGCAATGGTCAGATCGGCTACGACCGCTTGAATGCGCCCTCCCTGTTCGTTCAGGACAACTGGCGCGTTCATCGTACTGTGGTCCTTACGGCAGGTCTGCGATGGGATCCGTTCTACCCGCAGCACAATATCAAAGGTATCGCCAGCATCTTCGAGCCGGACCAGTTCACCGCCGGCAACGTCAGCAAGATGTTTACCAGTGCACCTCCAGGAATATTTTTCCCCGGAGACAATGGGTTCCCCGGGAAGTCCAACACCTCCGGCAAGATCTGGAACTTCACGCCTCGCCTGGGTTTGATATTCGATCCTCGCGGCAAGGGACAGGAAGTGATTCGAGCTGGATACGGCATCTTCACCGACATGAACTACACGTGGCTGATGCAGCATGTACCTCTGAATCCCCCCTGGGGCGAAACGATTTCGATCAATGTGCCGGCTGGTGGCTTAACCAATCCGTGGCAAGGTTACCCTGGCGGCAATCCATTTCCCACACCCACGCCGCTGCCCTCGAATTTCCCATTCCCAATTGGCGGCACGTTCGTCTTCATGCCAGTGCATGTCAAACCAACCTATGTACAGCAGTGGAATCTCACCATCGAGAAACAGGTCGGAGAGAGTTGGCGAGTCGCGGGCAGTTTTCTCGGAAACAAGACAACCCACCTATGGCTCTCGCATGAGGTCAATCCCGCAACCTACATTTCAGGGAGCTGCACGGCTGGCCAATATGGACTTACCGCTCCGGGTGCTTGCTCCACGCTCGCGAACATCAACCAGCGTCGTGCCCTCTATCTTCAGAATACAGCTCGAGGGCAGTACTTCGGAAGTATCTCCCAGGTGGACGACGGCGCCAACGGTACCTATAACGGCTTGCTACTTACTCTGCAACATCGGTTGTCGCACGGCGTGAGTTTTCTTGCCAACTACACATGGTCCCATTGCATTGACGACGGTGATCAATCGAATGCAGGTGATATTACCAACCAATATCAAGATCCCAACAATCGTCACGCCGAGTGGGGAAATTGCATCCTCGACCGCCGAAATGTATTCAACCTCTCGGTGATCGGGCAGACCCCGCGGTTCCAGTCCAAAACGTTGCGGGTGATTGGGAGCAACTGGCAAGGCACCGGAATCTTCACCGCCTCAACGGGAGCATATCTCACAGCTCTGACGGGCACAGATAACGCATTGCGTGGCGAGGCGTCGATCCAGGATAGACCGAATCTGGTTGGCAATCCCGCTTTAAATTCTCGGACGATCAGCGCCTGGTTCAACACTGCCGCGTATGCGAAGGCCGCGACCGGCAGTTACGGCAATGTAGGCCGGACGACCATTCTCGGCCCGGGCGCATGGAACCTGGATTCGTCGATCTCGCGGCATTTTTCGGCGCCAGAGAGCATACGATTCGAGCTCCGAGTAGAAGCGTTCAACACATTCAACACCACGCGGTTGGGCAATCCCGGGACTACATTGTCCAACTCCACTACCTTTGGCAAGATCACTACTGCACTGGATCCTCGCATCCTTCAAATTGGAGGGAAACTTGTCTTCTAGCGAATTGAAAACTGTAAAGACGGCCCGCCGTGCAAGAGTCTCGAAGCCAAAACCACGCACCGCGGCTCAATTGAAAAGCGCCTTCCGCGCCCGGTGGAGTCTGCCGCAGCGAGTAGAAGGATGGACCGGCGGGGGACTCAACGTGGAGTTCGCGGACCCTGCGTGCCGGCGCGCGTGGCTTGGCGTCGTGAAGCAAGCGGTCGGTGGAGGAACGAAGCGTACAGCCCTGGACATAGGCACCGGCCCGGGAACCATAGCGCTGCTCTGGGCAGAGCTGGGCTTCAGCGTCAGTGGTTTCGATTTTTCTCCCCCCATGATCGAGACTGCTCGTCGCAGAGCCGCAGAGAAGGGCCTCCAGATAGATTTCGTCGAGGGCGACGCAGAGGATCCTCCGTTTGCGGACAAACGGTTCGATGTTATCTCCAGCCGCTTTGTGCTCTTCACCCTGCTGCATCCCGGCTATGCCGTTCGCCGATGGGTGGAGATGCTGAAGCCGGGCGGACAGCTTGTTTTGATCGGGCACGAACGTGGCGAGGGCGCACCGCACCAGCCGCGCCACCAGGATCCCCCCGGCCCCAGCAACCCCGTTGACGCCCGGCATCAGGAAGCCCTGCGCGAGCTGCCCTTCACGGACCACACACCCGGTGATTTGCGCGTGGTCATGGAGGCGGTTGGGCTGAATCGCATTGAGCGCATGCCGGTCGACATCATCCTTGAGGCACGGGCGGACCTGCGCAAACGGAGCCGTACCGAGATTCCGTCAAGCATTCCGTTCATTCTGGTAGGGCACAAATGAATCGCACCCGCAGTTCGATGGAGCCCCTATGACTCCCTTGGTCAAGAAGGCCCTGGTACTGATGTTCCTATGCGCAGCAGCAGTCATGGCTGTGCTCGGGTTGGCGTCTGACCGAAAGAACGAGACAGTTTTTCGCACCACGAAGGAGGCGACCGCGACAAACCATGCGCCGGCATCAGTCACGACATCTGCCTCTTTGATTGCGCCCGGGGTCGCAGCGGGCGAGCAGCCCAACGCCGAACCGCCAAAAGCGGACGCTCCCGTAACGGCGAAGCATCAACCCTACACTGTGCACATGTCGCCCATGGGAGATGTTCGTTTCGATCATATCCCGCTTCGTGTGGTCACGCTGGATGCCAACTACAACGATATGCTTGTGTCGTTGGGCGAGGGTTCAAAGCTCATCGCAACAGGCTATAAGGGGAACTTCTACGATGGCTTCTACGAGAAGCTCGGGATCAAGGCCCACTTCGACCCCGCCCACCTGACGTTCCTTTCCAGTGGGGGAGGAAGCGCCATCGACAAGGAGCTCTTCTACCAGCTTCATGCCGATGTTCATCACATTGACCCTGTTCAACTGGCGACAAGCCGGGGGTGGAGCAAGGCGGATGTTGACGAGATCGCCCGTAACGTTGGACCATTTTTCGCCAACCGTTTCAGCAGGGACAACAGCTATGGTGGCAAGGAGCCGTATCAATACTATTCACTGTGGGAGCTGGCAGAAAAAGTAGGAGAAGTTTATCAGCGGCCTGAGACAATCGCCCAATTGAAGGCGGTCTATGACGAAATGATCGACAAGATCAACCGGAGACTTCCCCCACCGGAAAAACGTCCGAGCGTCGGCCTGATCTTCTACAGCAACGGAAAATTCACCACCTATAGCATCGGCGATGGCGGCTTCGGTCAGGCGCAATACCGGGATGTTGGAGCGCGCGATGCATTTGCTTCCATCGCGGCAAGGACTTACAAGGGCGAGAGCGGAGCACCGGCATCAATGGACATCGAGGGACTGCTGGCGCTAAACCCCGATGTGCTTATCATGCCTTTTGCTATCTACCCCGCCACGCAGGCATCTACCACCCGCGCGAACTATGAGCAACTGCTTAAGCTCAAGGACGATCCGCTCGCTCAGCGCCTCACCGCATTTCGCAATGGCCGTATATTCCCGGGCGGCACGCCGCTGCAAGGACCGGTCTTCTATCTGTTTCAGATCGAAATGGCGGCAAAGCAGATATATCCCGACATCTTCGGTCCCTATCGCGACGATCAGAATTACCCTTTATCGGAGCAGATGTTCGACAGGAATCGCGTTGCGGAGATATTGAAGAACGCGAACCGGCACGCGCAATGACGAACGTAAAGCCAATCGTCCTCCGCAAGGGCCGCGGGTCGATGCGCTTGCTGATCGCTGCGTCGCTCACCATTGTCCTGATCGCCGCGATCGCTCAAACCGCTGCCGGCTCCTACAACATGAGCTGGCGCGAAGCCTGGAATGCTCTGACCGACGCCGGCGTCTGGCGGCATCCTGCGGTACTGCTTCGCTTTCTGCTTGGCGAAGCCTTCGCGCGCGCGCACGGCTTCGCGGAAATGCAGCCGCTTGATACCACAACACTCATCGTCTGGAACGTACGGCTTCCTCGTGTGCTGACAGCCCTGATGGTTGGTATCAACCTTGCGTTCTCGGGTTCCATATTCCAGGCCGTTACGCGCAACGAGCTGGCCAGTCCATACCTGCTCGGGGTCAGCTCCGGCGCTGGCCTTGCAATACTTGTGGTGCTCGTGCTCTATCCAGCGTTGGGACCATTGATTCCGCTCGCGGCGATGGCTGGCGGCACCCTCGCATTTCTCATCGTCTACGCAATCGCCTGGAACCGCGGGACAAGCCCGGTTCGCCTGGTACTGGGCGGCGTGATTGTGGGCGCGATCGCCGGATCGCTACAGACTGGGATTTTCTTTCTCGCACGGGATATCAGCGTTATGCAGAATGCGCTCGCATGGACCGTCGGCTCGCTTACCGGAGCTGATTGGAGACAGGTCCGGATGATATTGCCCTGGACGATTATCACCGTGGTACTCGGGCTCTCAGCCTCGCGGAACCTGGACGTCCTGCTCCTGGGGGAAGCGAATGCACGCGCACTCGGCATGGCAGTAGAGCGAAATCGATTCCTGTTGGCCGCGGTAGCCATCATGGCAGCGGGTTCCTCGGTGGCCGTGGCAGGCCTGGTCGGATTTGTTGGTTTGATCGTGCCGCATGTCGTTCGCAGCCTTGTCGGCAGCGCGCATCGCCGCTTGCTCGTTGGCTGTCTCTTCGCCGGACCAGCTTTGATGACAAGCGCCGACGCATTCGCAAGACTGATTGCGAGTCCGGTGCAGATTCCCGTCGGTATCGTCACCGGGCTCCTGGGTGGGGTCTTCTTTCTTTATCTGATGCGTCAGCGGCGCGAGATTGGAAAGCCATGAGCGAATTGACCCCACAGAACCCAGGCCTGGATGGAGAGCGCCTTGAACTGCGGTACGATGAGCGCTACCCGCCAGTGATCGACGGACAGTCTCTTCAGATCCTGCCGGGAAAGATCACCGCGCTGATCGGTGCCAATGGCTCCGGAAAGAGCACCTTGCTTAAGGCGCTCGCGCGTCAGCTTCAACCAGAATCGGGCCGGGTCATCCTGGACGGCCACGACATTGCAACACTCGCTCCTCGCCGGCTCGCGCAGAAACTCGGCATTCTTTTCCAGGAACATATCGCACCTGGCGACCTCACTGTTGAGGAGTTGATTTACCACGGACGCTATCCCCACCGCGGCCTCTTTGAATCCCTGACCCCAGAGGACCACGCGGCCGTGGAGGATGCGTTGCGCATGTCGGGCCTCGAAGCGATCCGGCATCGTCCAATGAATCAGCTAAGCGGTGGCCAGCGACAGCTCGCATGGATTGCGATGGCACTCGCCCAGTCGCCCGCCTATCTGCTCCTCGATGAGCCAACCACATTTCTCGATCCCGCTCATCAATTCGACGTTATGGACTTGATACTTCGGCTCAATCGGGAGCGGGGCAAGACGATCGTACTCGTCGTGCATGACCTGAACCTCGCCGCAAGATACGCCGACTACCTCTTTGCCCTGCATTCCGGAAGAATCGTCGCATTCGGGCCGCCAGCTCGTGTATTGACAGTCGATATTCTGCGCGAGGTCTTTGAAGTGGAGACAGAAATCGTTCGCGATCACGGGGAACGTGGCTTCTTTTGTATCCCCATTAGCAGGGCGAGGCCAAAATAGTGGGAAAAGTCTCAATGAATCGCTGGAGCAAGATCGGGGATGCCCTTGGGCTACGCCGCAGCATCGTAGGCATGCTGTCGATGGTGATACTGGTCGGCATGGGCGAAAAGATGTCGGAGCGGTTTCTGCCGATCTATCTCATTGCCCTGGGCAGCGGAATGTTCTGGCCGGGCGTCCTTAACGCCGTGAACAATCTGGTTGGAGCCTTGTATGCCTATCCCGGTGGCTGGCTTGCCGAACGCATCGGCGTCAAACGTTCCCTTCTCGTGTTTAACCTGATCGCTATCGCAGGCTATGCCATCGTTTTCTTGATACCGCTCTGGCAAGCTGTGATGTTTGCATCGCTGCTGTTTCTTTCGTGGACCGCTATCTCACTGCCTGCCACAATGGGCCTGATCTCGGCCACGCTGCCCACCAATAAGCAGGTCATGGGTGTCTCCATGCACTCGCTCACCCGCAGATTGCCCATGGCGCTGGGGCCCATCGTCGGAGGCATATTCATCGATCATTGGGGCCCGGTCAAAGGGGTACGCCTGGCATTTCTCGGCGCAATCATCATGGCCGTGATCGCGTTAGTGATGCAGCAGATTCTCATCGCAGAAGATCAAAGGCCCTCCGATTCCCCTATGGACAATAACCCGTGGCACTTGCTGCGCGGCTTTTCTCCACAGTTGAAAAATCTATTTGCCGCCGACGTCCTGATTCGCTTCTGCGAGCAGATTCCTTACGCCTACGTCGTACTTTGGTGCATGCGACAGGTCGCGGGATACCGAACGGCCCATGTGACAGCTACCCAGTTCGGTATCCTAACCGCTGTCGAGATGGCGACGGCGGTTGCGATTTATCTTCCCGTCGCGAAGATGGCGGACAAGAGTTCGAAGAAACCGTTTGTCGTAATCACTTTCATCAACTTCGCTCTCTTCCCGCTGGTCTTGTTCTACTCGCGCACATTTTCGATGCTCGTCGTGGCATTTGCCCTGCGTGGTCTTAAAGAATTTGGCGAACCCACTCGCAAGGCGCTCATTATGCAGCTCGCCCCGAAGGATCGAAAAGCCGGCTCATTCGGGGCATACTATCTATTTCGCGATAGCGTTGTGGCGTTGGCCGCCTTCGCCGGGGCATACCTCTGGACTCTCAATCCGGCGATCAATCTTTGGTCCGCATTCGCGTTCGGAATGGGCGGAGCCATCTGGTTCGCTATCTTCGGACGAGACAGTTCTCTCAGCGGCGAACAGACATAAGCGACCGCCAACCAATCTGGCAGGAAACACAAGACTCGATGAGTGCAACCATCTTGAACTCGGGCGTTGCCGTCGGCGCGATTGTGTTTTCGGCGATGATGAGCGCCTGACGGCCTTGATCCATTGACGTCAACGAGCCAGCAGACTCAAGTCACATCCGAAATCAGACCTTCTGCCGTTCGACGATCCGTGATAAGGACGTCAAGCCAATCCCCGCGTAAGGCGGCCAGGATGGCACTTAGCTTCTTCTTTCCGCCGGCGATGCCGATTACGCGATCGACTGCGCGCAAAGTTGTTGCCTCAATACCAATGACACGTTGCATGAGGGAAGACTTGATGGGGACGCCGCGCGCATCAAAATAACGGAAACAGATGTCGCCGACGGCTCCCAGCCGGCCTAACTTCGCCCGCTCCTCCGCGGAAAAGACATTTCCGCTATTGGTGAGAAGCCGCGATGGCTCCATTGAGCCGATGCCCACTAGAGCGACATCGAGACGCTTGAAGCTTTCAACAGCCGCTCGAATCGTTGGCTCACGGGAAAGAACGCGATGCGCTTCTGCCGTGGCCACTACAGCTGGAGACTGGAGGAGAATCGCACTGGCGCCGACCGCACCCGCGAGGCGCTGTGCCAGGTAAATGGCCGCCTCCTGCTGGACATCGGCATTGCCCACCCCGCCCAGGATTTGCACCACTCTTCCGCCCTTGGCGTAACTTCCCAGATGGAGTGCATCCACCATAGCAAACAAGGATCGGCTCCAGGAGGAGATGCCGATGTTGATTCCTGGCTTGAGCGTGGTTTCCAGGTAATATGCCGCAGCGGCTCCGAGATCGCGAACTAACGGATCCTCTTCAGTTGAGCCATCGATTACTACCGCATCTTTCAAGGAATATGCGGCGATGAGTTGGTCTTCGAGGTCGGAATATATTCCCGGAGGTGTCGCGACGCTAAAGCGAATAATGTTCATGTCACGCGCCCGCTTAAGCAGGCGCGAGACAGTGGATTGATGGATCTGGAGCCTATCTGTGATTTCCTGCTGGCGAAGGTTCTGCATGTAGTACATGCGCGCCACCTTGGCCAGCAGGCGAAGCTCATCTTGGCGGGGCATAATTCTCATTATGCCATAAACATCGACATATGCATCAAAATGCAGGCAAAGGCGGCAGGTCCGATGGCCGTTGGTGGTGGTAGACATCCCAACCAAGATAGCGGCCCAAAGCTTCCGCAACTGCAGCCGCCGTATGGCTGCGGTTCATGGCGGCGTGGTGCTCAAAGCCGTTCTGGCAAATCACGTGCATCAGCGCGGGCAGTCCCGCCACTTTAACCACCGCGCGCGTGCCGAAGGTCTTTAGCGGATCGTTGGTGAATTCGCCTTCGCCCACGTAGGCGGTGATTTTCCCGCTGAGATCGTCGGTGCTCACCCGGCCGAAGGTCACGGGACCGGCGAGTGTGCGGCCCTCCAGTGCACCGAAGGTGTTTTCTTCGCCCAGCGTGGTGCCGAGGATGGGCGCCGTGGCAATGCGGATGTCGGGCAGGAAATCCTTGGCCCAGTTACCGCAGTGGAAGAAGACGCATTTCTCGGGATCGCCGCCGTAATTGTTGTTCCAGTCGACTAGTGCGCTGGGCGAACCGCCGGCGAGCTGCAGTGCGTACATACCCACCACGCCGGCAATATCCACTTCGCAAGCGGAGGGCAACATCTGCTCGCTCATCATCGACATGATGGTGCACACATTCACGCCGAAGTTTTTCTGAAGCGAGCTCCAGCACTGGATAGCTGTCGCGGTGATCGAAAGCGATTGCATCCAGTCATCCACCACCAGCGCAAACTTGGCCATGCGCACGATAGCCTCGTTGGGAACCTTTGATGCGTCGGCATAGGAGCGGATCTTCTCGACGCGCTGCTCAACACGCTTGTCGTCGCTGGAGATTTTGGCCGCATTGCCAAAAACCTCAGAAAGGTCGATGGTGTTCACCGTGATGCCCGAGGCTTCAAGCAGCTTTTCGCTGAAGCGCGTGGTATTGAAGGCGTTGGGCCGCGCTCCCACAGCGCCGATGCGCACCCGGCTCAAGCCGCGCACCACCTTGCAGGTCTGGACAAACTGCACCAGGTCCTCACGGAATCGCGGATCGAGAATCGCCACGGTGTGATCGCGCGTGAGCGAGTACGGAATGCGGTACTGGCGAAGGTTATTGCAGGCCGAGATCTTGCCGCAGAAGGCGTCCCGCCGGCGGTCGAGACCGAACTGATCGAGATCGTCGGGGCAAGCCTGCACCAGAATCGGAATGTGCGTGTCGGCTAGACGAATCGAGTCGGCAACGCCCTTTTCATCGCCAAAATTCGGCAGGCAAACCAGGATGCCTTCGATGCGGTCGCGGTTTTTGCGCAACAGGTCACCGCACTTTTGCGCGTCGGCCCAGGTTTCGACCGCGCCCAGCTTCGATTCTTCCGGCGAAAGCCAAACCGGTTCGATCTGGAGTTCGGAAAAGAGCTTGGTCAGGTCCTTGCGCGCTTCGGAGATCAGCACGTCAGGAAAGAAATCGCGATTGCCGACAATAACTCCGAGACAAGTGGAATTCGCCATGGCGTTCACCTTACCTTTTCGAAATTGCGATAGTTTCCGGCATTGCTTTTGGTCACCAGTTCGCATGGAATGATCTGCAGCTCCGAATGGCCCGTCGAACCCGTTTTCAAAAACCGGTCCGCCTCATCCACCGCGAGCCGGGAAATCAACACTGCAGGTTGCAGAGCGGTAGCCCGCAACTCACCGCGCTCAATGGCGTCGATTGCGTCCGGACTTCCGTCGAATCCGGTAATTGGCACATTCAACTTCCCGGCGGATTTCAACGCTGCCGCCGCGCCCAGAGCCATAGTGTCATTTCCTGCGATGATGCCTGCGATGTTTCCGTGCGCCTGAAGCATGGTCTCCGTCTTCTGAAACGCCTCCGCCTGGGACCAATTCGCGGACTGTGCGGAGACGCGTTTGAGATTTGAATACTGATCGAGCACAGCGTGAAAGCCCTGGGTGCGAATCTGCGCATTGGTGTCGGATTCCTTTCCCAGCAACTCTGCGTACTCGCCACTTCCATTCATAGCGCGTACGAACTCCGCCGCAACCAGCCGCGCACCCTGATCATTGTCCGAGATGATCTGTGCCTTCGCAATCCCGGTGGCATCGATTTCGCGATCGATGAGAAACACCGCGATGCCCGCCCTGGTGGCTCGCCGCACCGCCGAGACCGTTGCATCGGCGCCGGCATTATCCAGAATGATAGCTGCGGCGTTGGAGGCAATCGCGGCATCCACCAGATTGTCCTGGCGGAAGGCATCGTCTTCATGCGCGTCCACGCGCACGCGATAGCCGAGTTCCAGAGCACGTGCCGCCGCCGCGTCCGCTTCGGCCTTGAAATACGGATTGTCCTGCGAGGGAACAATCACCACGATCAATTTCCTGCGGTGCTCGTCGCGGTGACAACCTGCGCACGTAAGCAGAAGCGCCAATACGCAACTTAGGCCGGCAAGCGTGCGACGCATCATGAATGGCCCTCTTTTGTCCTCACGGTCGTTAGATAAGGCAGTATCCGGACCTCCAGCCGCGTCTGCAACTGGTCGAGCCCCACGGCAACCACGATCACTACGCCTTTGATTACGACCTGCCAGAACTCTGAGACGCCCAGCATCACCAGGCCGTCGGCGAGCACGCCAATCACAAAGGCGCCGATCAACGAGCCTGTGACCGAGCCGCGGCCACCCATCAGCGATGTTCCGCCCAGCACCACGGCCGCAATGGCATTCAGCTCGAAGCTTTCGCCAGTTGCCGGATGCGCGGCTTCCAATTGCGCCGCGATGATGAGCCCGACTAGCGCCGCACAGAACGCCGAGAAAACATATGTGGCAAGCTTTACCTGCGCGACGCGAATGCCCGCCAGCCGCGCCGCGCGCTCATTGCCGCCGATCGCATAGACGTGCCTGCCTAATGGAGTCTTGGTTGCTACGACCCACGCGACTGCGAAAAGCGCCACCATCATCCAGACGGGCGTGGGTACGTGCAGCAAAAAGCTCTGGCCGAACGCAGGAAATCCTGTGTTGCCTCGCGACGCTGTGCCGCCGAGATTGGGAAATGTTTTTCCGTTCGAGATCAGCAACGCAGCGCCGCGCGCGATATAGAGCGTGCCCAGCGTCGCGATAAACGGAGCCACGCCGGCTTTTGCCACCAGCCATCCGTTCAGTGCGCCCACCAGCAGGCACGCACAAATAGTAAGCAGAATGACGATGGCAACCGGGGGAAAGTGCGTGACGCCGTCAAAGGAAAGTCCCTGCGTGAGAAGGTAGCCCGCTACCATGCCGCCGAGCCCCGCAATGGAGCCTACGGAAAGATCGATGCCGCCGGTCAAAATAACGAAGGTCATGCCCACTGCCAGGAGCGCAGTGATAGCCACGTGCTTGGTGAGGATGGAGAGATTGTTGGCAGTGAGAAACTCCGGCGCGAGCGCAGAGAACAGGATGAGGAGTAGCAACAGTACCAGAATGGCGCGAGCCCGCAGCAGGAGCAGAATTAAACGAGCCGACGCTACCCCAAACCGATTCGCGCGCGGTTGGCTGGGCGTTTCAGTGCTCATGCTGTACCTCCTGGGGGGCGCGCCAAGGCCGCGCCGGCCGCAGCGGCGACCGAGGGGCTGGCAGCAGCGAACAAGCCATCATCGCTTAGTTGGTCGCGTGCGAACTCGGCGGAAATTCGCCCCTGGCAGAGCACAAGCACGCGATGCGCCAAGGCTTGCGTCTCTTCAATCTCCGACGACGTGAACACGATGCTCAGCCCTTTCGCCGCCAATTCGCGCAGGATTCCGTAAATCTCGGCCTTTGCGCTCACATCGACACCGCGGGTCGGCTCATCCATCAACAAAACCGAAGGCGAGCACATCAGGCAGCGGGCCAGCAGCACCTTTTGCTGATTTCCTCCGGAGAGCGTGGTCACGGGAAGTTCGACGTCCTTTGCGGCGATATGCAATTGAGCCACGAGCTTGCACGCGCGCTCGGTTTCTTCGTCGCGCGAAAGAAAGAGGCCGGTCTTCGCCGCCATTACAACATTTTCGCGAATCGAAAGCTCGGGGAACAGCCCGTCTCGTTGCCGGTCTTCAGGCATCAGAACCATCCCCGCCCTTAATGCGTCGCGCACGTTGCCAGTGCGAATCTTCCGTCCGCGAACGGCGACAACTCCCGACGCAATCGGCCGCAGCCCGGCAAGCGCTTCCAGCAGTTCGGTGCGGCCCGCACCCAACAGCCCGTAGACGCCAAGAATTTCGCCTTCGCGCACAGAGAAGCTGACATCGTGTACCGGCGCTTGTGCCGCTTCATCGCCGACTGAACCGGGCAGTGTGAGTCCGCTTACCGTCAGCACCACAGTACGAGTCGGCGAGCTTGTGCTCGACGTATCGTGGGCGCCTTCCTTTCGGCCAGACATCCGCTCCACGATCCACGCGCGCGTCGCATCGGCGCGTATTGCTTCGCCCACCACGCGCCCCGAGCGCAACACGGTGAATCGATCGCCGAGATGAAGCAGTTCATGCAGCCGGTGCGAGATATAGATGATGGTCACACCGGCGCGCTTCAAATCCGCAATGACCTCGAAGAGCGACTCCGCCTCCGATGCCGACAACGCGGAGGTCGGCTCATCGAGAATCAAAATCCGCGAACCCTGATCCAGGGCGCGTGCGATCTCCACCACCTGCCTGCAACCCAGCGACAATCTTCCCGTTTCAATGGACACATCCATGGGCTTGCGCAGGTGGTTCAGCGCCGCGGTAGAGCGCTGGTCTTGCGTCTCTTGATCGACGAACAGCGCCGCGCGGCATAGCTCCCGGCCCGCGAAGATGTTTTCGCTGATCTTCAGATTGGTAAGCGCAAGCAACTCCTGATAAACAATCGAAATTCCAATCGCCGCAGCGTCGCGTGGTGCGTGCAACGCGACCGGCCGGCCCTCAAGAAGCAACGTGCCTTCATCGGCTTTTTCCGCGCCCGCCAAAATGCGCATCAGTGTGGACTTGCCGGCACCGTTTTCGCCGATGAGCACATTCACTTGCCCGCGGTAGACGCGGAAGGTGACGCAATCAAGCGCGACGTTGCCCGGATAGCGCTTCGTGATGTTGCACGCTTCCAGAATGACCTCTGCTGCGGGCTGATTCACCTGACTCATGCAACACGCTCCGCAGTGAGCCGCGCGCGTTGGACTGCGAGCCGCCATGCGCTGCGCAGACGCTCTCTATCTGCCTGCGACCTCGTAGGTTCGAAAGTCTGCACAGATAGTGGCAACGCGGCAAGCTCGTCGAGCGAACGCCACCAACCGAGTGCAAGACCCCCCAGCAACGCCGCGCCGCGCGCCGAGAGATCTTCCTGCGTGGATCGGTGCACGGGCCGGCCAAGAATGTCTGCCTGCATCTGCATGAGTGAATCGTTGCGCGTGGCGCCGCCGTCGGCGAGTAGTACCGGCAACGTTACATGCGCGGCGCTCTCCATTGCTTCCAGGACGTCTGCGACTTGAAAAGCAATGGCGTCTACCGCGGCCCGGGCCAAATGCGCGGCCGTGTGCGAGCGCTCGACATTGGTCAT
>JARLFZ010000078.1 GCA_031296305.1 Occallatibacter sp.
CAATCGGAGACCTGGGTACGCTGTTTCGGGCCCCTGCTCTACCTACTGGAGCTTTTCGTCCTTCTCCACCACAAGCGAGGTGTTCATCATGCGCATGTCAATCGGCAATCCGCCGATCGACGGAGCCACAGCTTTCGTTATGGTTTCGAAGCCGCTCACCATTTTGGGATCGTTCCACGCGCCGTCGACCACCACAAAAGCCAGCGTTGTGCCGTTGGTGTGCTTCTTCACGAAAACATTGGCGCCCTTGCCCGTGAAGAATCCAATCTCCTTTAACTTCTCGGCGACCGCCTGGCCCATGGCGAGCGTGGCGTAGCCTTCGTAATACACCGCGTCGCCGCCGGTCAGTTGGACCACGCCCACAATTCCTTTCTTTTCGACATCCTCGTGGGTGTCCATCAATTGCACCATCACGGGGAGCCCGCCGACCGAGTCAGACACTTCCCGCCCCACTTCCTCGAACTGCCCCATGGTCCCGGCCTCGTTCCACACACCATCGCCGACCACAAACGAAATCGTGGTGCCATCGGCGCCCATGTTCAACAGCACGGTCACGCCGCGGTCCTGGAAATATCCGTCGGACTTGAGCGCATTGCCCAGCGCGGTGGCCTGGGCCTCTGTGGCCGAACCGGAGTAGATCACCTCGTCCTTGGTTCCAATCGTCACCTTGGAACTAGGACCTCCTCCGGTCTGCGGTCCTGTCTGGGGGCCAGTCTGCGGCCCCGTCTGCGGCCCTGTCTGCGGGCCAGTCTGCGGTCCTGTCTCGGGGCTTGTCTGCGAGCCTGTCTGCGCGCTGACCGTCTCGTCCTTCTCCACCACCTGCGTGGTATTCACCAGGCGCATGTCGACCGGCAATCCGCCCACAGCCTTGGCAACATCCCGCGTCAGGACCTCAAAATCGCCCACCATCTCCGCATTGCTCCAGATGCCGTCCTTGACCACATACGAAATGATGGTGCTGCCGCCGATTGGCTTGCGCAGCAGGACCGACACTCCGAGATCCTGGAAGTATCCGTCCGTCTTAAGCGCATTGCCCAGCGCCGTGGCCTGGGCCTCCGTGGACAAACCGGAGTAGATCACCTCGTCCTTGGTTCCGATGGTCACCGTGCCGGTTCTCTGAGTGTAGTAATAGTAACCGCCACCCAAAGCAGCAAGAAGAACCAGAATCGCAATGTTGCGAGTGCCCGAGCTCTTAGGGGCCGGCTGCGCCATCGGTGGAAACGATCCATACCCAGGCGGAGGCGGCGGATACGCTGGTGGCATGGGCGGAGGCGGCTGATACGCCGGGGGCGTTGGCGGAGGCGCATATTGCACCGGCGGCGGCGGAGGCGGAGGCACATACTGTACCGGCGCCGGTGCCGGCGGCGCGACGGCTTGTGGGGCGGGGACCGCCGCGACCGCCGGAGCGGTTGGCGCGTCACCCGCAGCTTGCAAGGTAGTGCCGCATTTCTTGCAAAAATGTTGGTCCGTGAGGGACTCGGTGCCACATGAAGGGCAAAACATAGTGGTTCTCCAATCCTGAAAGGGGTCCAGGGGGATTCTCTGCAAATTATCACTCCCCACCAGCAAAGTAAAGACATTCCCATTGGGATGAAGGAATTGGCGGTGAATAAGCAAAAGCGATGCAGCCGGCTTCTGCACTCAGGCGAGCTGGCTCACCTTTATATTGATCGCGGCAAAATCCACGGTCCCCAAACCGCGCGCCGCCGCCATCGCCAGATACGGCATCTTATCCGCGTCCAGATTCCAGTACGCCTTGGCCACATAGGCGTCGATCGCCACCGGATCGGTGCCTGCCACCAGCGTCTTCTTCAGCACCGCGTCCTCGGGATTTCCGCCCGTCGGCCCGTTGCGTAGCAGCACGCGGTAGCAGTCCATGAAGGTGAGCGTGGGCAGCATGAAGTTCGCCAGATCCACCAGGCTCTGGTGAATCTGCTGGTGCAGCCGGTTGCGCTCCCCACCCAGAATCCCGTACCAGTTCTTCATGCCCAGCGTGGCCCCGGTCAGCACATGATGTTTCGCGATGGGCAGGTTGATCACCTTGTCCGCATCGAGAAACGGCGCGAACACCGGCCAGCTTTTCAGTACCACGCCGCCCAGGTCGACTTCACGAAAGCGATCGGGATCGGGCAAAATCACCTCTGCGCCCTCGGCTCGCGCCGCAGCCTCGATCCCCGAGCGATGAAAGCACCGCTGCGGCTCACCGCAGCTCACGTCGGTCACGATCACGCGCCTGGCTCCCGCCTGCCAGCACTGCCGCACCACCTCCGCAACCAGATCGGGATTGGTATTCGCCGCCTGCTCCGGCGTGCGGTCCCAGGCAATGTTAGGCTTCAGCACTACAACATCCTGCTTGCTGATGAACCGGCTCATTCCGCCAAGATTTGCTATTGCCTGCGCGGCCAGCGCCCTCGGTTCGCCATTCTGAACCACCGTCATCTGCGGCCACGCGGCATCGGCAGCCACGCGATGATCGCGCCGCGCCTGCGCAGCCTGCTCCGGCACAGGCCTGCTGCTGCGCTCGCTCAGCCATACGCCCAGGCCCGCCGCGCCCGCCGCCACGCCACCCACGCGCAGCAGTTCCAGCATGGCTTCGCGCCGCGTCATACCCGAGATGCGAGGTTGCCCCTGGATGCGAGGTTGCCCCATCCTTTCCGCGTCTTTTGCGGAAAGGGTGGGATTACGCGGACCCGTCGCAATCTCCACGGTCTGCGCCTCGAGGTTCTTCGCAGCGTCGCCTTCGCCGGCCATCGTCGCTCTCCTCTTCACACTTCCACAAGCCGGATGCGCCCCGGATCGTTCGTCCCCAGCCGGTGCGCAGCGTCCGCCGCCGTGGCAATGTAATCGGGCCTGCGTCCCACGGCTTCGAGCGTCGGCACTCCCGCCGCGGCGCGTTGGCGCTCGATCATCTGCCACGCCGAGTGATCCAGCGCTACGCGATCCTCGCCCACCACCAGCGCATTCGGATACCACAACCGCTCCGGATGGAACCCTGGCCCGCCATCGTATACCGACGAAATGGCATCGCCGATCGTGAACCAGACTTTGTCACGCACGGTGGGAATCGCGTTGAGATCGGCCACGCCGGGATTGCATTTGTTGCCATGCAGTACGAACGGCTTGTCGACCACCCCGTACATGTTTTTCATTGAGAATGTAATGCCCGCCATCTCGTGATCCTTGAGAATCGGCAGATTGATCACCATCGCGCATTCGCGCGTAAGAATCTTCGACAGACGCAGCCGCGCCGCTCCGCAAGCGATCTCCTCGTCTTCATAACCCGCCACGTCGCTGCCATAGCAGCGCACGCGACTTGCATCCGTATTCACCGTCATCCCGCAGGCTTGCAGATCGCGCGCACCGCGATCCCATACCAGGATGTTTCCCGCGCGCACACCGGCCTGCTGCAAGCGTTCGGCAATCGCCAGCGTCAGCGCCGCATGCGTCGAAATCCCGCGCCCGCCCAGCCCATTCACCTTCAGTCCGATAGTTTTGCCGGCGAGAATATCTGCGGGAATGATGCTCTTCCACGCTTCAACCGGCTTCTGCCGTCCGGTGTAGGCAGCCATCGCCTTGTCCAGCAGATTCAGCACGCGCTGCTCGTCGGGTTGCGCTCCGGCGCCGTGCAACGACGGATCACGTGCGATCACCACTTTCGATTTGCCCGCCGCAGCATGCTGCTCCAGCATCCCGGCGAACGCCAGTTTCTCTGCAGCCGCTGACGAACCGAGCAGCACCGCGCCCGAAGCAGCCTCTTTCAAAAATTCCCTGCGACTCTTCATTGTTCCCCTAGCCTTCGATCTCGCGAACGTTCAGGGTGCCCCCGGTCCCTAGCATCTGGGGACCGGGGAACAATCCCCGATCTTCTCTAACTGCGTTCGTTCATCCTGCGTTGCCCAAACACGTGATCCTCAAAGCCCAGCACATACCACATTCCACGCCCGGAAAACTTCCCCGTAAACATTCGCATCACGCATCGCTTGCAGAGCTTCACTACGTCGGCAATCGCAGTAAAAAATCCCTCGCGCGAACGCTCTGCATGCAGTACTGCCACCCCATTCGCCAGCAAAACATTCGCCATCTCGCGCACATCAGGCACATAAACATGCGTAGGATCGTCCGAGAACTGCAGCGTCTCGTCCACCGAATGCGGCAGCGACAAGCTGCGCAACGAAGGAAACGCAATCCATATATATCCGCCCGGCTTGAGCTTTGCGCACAGCGTCGCCACCACCGGCTTGGGGTCGCGCATGTGCTCCACCACGTGATTCAGAATCACAAAGTCGTAGCTCGCATCGGGAATCGCATCGTAGCCCGATCCATCCGCGCCGAGCGGATAAAACGCGTCCATCGCCGCCATGTCCGCATCGCTCATCTTGTACCGCTGAATGTCCGCGCCCGCGTAGTGGCAGCCGGGAAACCAGCGCTTGGTCACCGTGGGCGAGCCGTTGCCGCAGCCGATGTCGAGAATGCGCGGGGCAGGCGCAGTCAGCCTGCCGCGCACCATACGGAATTTCATCGGACAATGCGCCATCGGCCCTACCACTCCAATCCACCTCTACCGCCAGCCTCCAGAATGTAGCGCCGGTCTCCAATTTGTAGCGCCGGTCTCCAGACCGGCTGTCGTGCGGGTCTCCAGACCCGCACTCGTCAAGGAATCATTTCAAAATCACGCGCCCCGAGCGCTACAGCCTAGCTTCCACCCCGTGCGCCAGCGCCAGCAACGCCTGCCCGGTGCCGGGCGTGGCGTCATAGGCCACAATGCGCACCAGGTACGGCCCCTTGCGGAAGATCACACTCTGCTCGTACTCAAGCCCCGCGTCACCCACTTGCGCGCTCTTGGCGCCGCTCGAACTTCCCGACTCCAGAATCTTGCGCGCGCCCGCGGAATCACCCATAGTGTAAACGTCCACCACTGCGTCCAACTGGTTCTGATACTTGTAGTCGGATGTCGAAGTAGAAACCACGCCGGCCGCAAGGTACTGCTCGGCGTCGCCGTCGATGTACTGCCAAAGATCCTTGGCCTCATAAACGCGCGTGTCGCCCGATTTCTCCCATCCCGCCACTGCTCCCGACGGCGGAAGCGGGTCGACAGTTTTCTTTTTGCATCCCACGCTCACGGCCAATGCCGCAATCGCAATCACCGCTATTCCTGACTTCAATTTTTCTGGCCCAAACATGCTTTGATTGTTCTCCTTTATTTGCGGGTTAGCAGGATCTGGCTGCTAGGGGAGCGGCTTTCGCCAATACTTGTCACATACACGGCCGGATGTTCCTGAAGCGGGCACGCGAATTCGCACGCCCCGCATCCTACGCACCGGCTGGGATCGACGCGCGGCTGCTTCAGCGTCTTCGTCTTGCCAGCCGAATCCACCACCTCGGCCTCTTCCACATAAATCGCCTTGGGCGACACCGGGCACCACTCCTCGCAAACAATGCAGTCGGTGGCCATGGCCCACGGCAGGCAACGCCCGCGATCGTAAAATGCCGTGCCCAATCGGATGGGCTGATTCTGCGCCGCGCCCACGCCCACCACCCAGCCTTTTTCCTTGGGCGTAATCTGCCAGATGGCGCCAGTCGGGCAAACCTCCGAACAGAGCACGCAACTCGGCTCGCAGTAGCCGATGCGCGGCACCAGCGTCGGCGTCCACAGTCCTTCAATCCCCGCCTCGACCAGCGTGGGTTGCAGCGCATTGTTGGGGCACACCTTCATGCATTCCCCGCAGCGGATGCAACGCGAGAGAAACTCCGGCTCATCGAGCGCGCCCGGCGGACGCAGCAGGTGCTCGTTGCGGCTCTTGCCCAGGCCCGTGTTGGCGCGCAGCAATGGCACCGCGGCCGCACCCGCCACGAGACCCGTGAGAGTCCGCCGCCGTCCCAGGTCGGGCGAAGCCACCTGTTTGGGATTTGCGCGGAAGAAGCGGAACGTGAGCGCATGATCGGGGCAACTGCCCACGCAGTTCATGCACATCAGGCACTCCGACTTCCGCCATGGCGAACTGCCGATGGGATCGTCGCCACCCTGGCAATGCAGCAGGCAGCGGTTGCAGTTGTTGCACGCTTCCTGATCCTTGTCGAGACCCAGCACCGACCACCGCGACGCCGCGCCCAGCAGCGCGCCCAGCGGGCAGATGGCGCGGCACCAGAACCGCGTGATGCGCAAACTCATCGCGAGAATCACGAGAAATAAAACGCCCAGGAAAATTCCCTGCGTAAAATGCGCCTGCCGGAATTCCAATACCACCGAGCCCAGCACCGCGTGGATCAACCCGCCCGTCGCTTTGATCGCGGCAATGTGGCTGTGCTCCATCGGCGTCAGCGCCGCGCGCACGATGTAGTTGAACGCCGGCAACAATGACAATCCAATCGACCGCACCAGCAAACTGAACGGATCGAGCCAGCCGATCACCATCGACCCGAAAGCCGCGGCCACCAGGCCCGCAATCAGCACCACATATTTGATGGTCTGCCAGCGCTTGTAGCGATTGGATTCAATGCGCTGCTTGCCGCGCTTCGACTCCGACGGCATGTCCCCCACAAAATGCTGCAGCGTGCCCATGGGGCAAATCCAGCCGCAGAAAAATCGGCCGAAAAGTATCGTCGGCGCCAGGATGATCAGGCTCCACAGCAGGCCGCGATAGAGCTCGTGGCTCGCGATGGCATTCGTCAAAGCCACCAGCGGATCCCACTCAAAGAACATCCGCACCGGCCCGCGCAGGTGAATGTCGCTGGTCGTGCCCGGCATGGCGCGCAGCGCGGTAAACACCAGCAGCAAAAGGAACAGCAGCAGAAAGAAGATCTGCGAAGTCCTGCGCAATTTCTGCAATCGGGGACCGGTCACGCACTCCTCCGCACGCCGCGCGTAGGTTTTAGGGCTTGGTAGCCATCATCAAGGCTCAAGGGGGATCGAACAGTGATCAGGATCACGTACCGGGGAAGAGCACAGTTAGCGCAATTAATTCTTACTCATAGCGCAACCGCGTGGCTTCGTAATGCTCCGGATGTAGCGCCGGTCTCCAGACCGGCTGTCGTGCGGGCGTCCACGCCCGCACATGCACTTGGGCGGGCACGAAATCACGCAGTTAAAGCACGATCGCGCCTCTGCGGAGGCGCCTCTCACAAATGATGCATCAAAGATGGTCGGAGCACTGACGCGATGCCCGTCACGCCGAATCCTTTATCTATATTGACTACGGAAACGTCGGGCGCGCGCGCGTTCAACTCGCCCGGCAGCGCCGCCACGCCGGTGAAGGAGGCGTGCGCGGCACCGAAAATCTTTCCCCTGAGGCAGCCTTGCCTAAAGGATGCTCATCCAATAGGAGTGCAAGTTTATACAGACTTCCCCGGCCGCTGAGTGCAGGCTGTGAGTTAGGTCTGTGCTGGCGAAGAGCACTGCGAAAGAGGGTCCATCGTGTTCAATTCAGGTTTAGTGGTTCGCACGGGGCGCATGCCCCTTCTGCTTTTGGTACTGGTAGCGGCCATCCTTTCGGGATGCAAATCCACGCAGGAAAAGGCCCTGGATCAGGCCAAGGCACAGGCGGCCAAAACCGGCCAGGCGCAACAGATAGTTTCCGTAGACAAGAATGGGACCACGACGACGACAGTGGTGCAGCCACCGGCGGCCGGGCAAACTAACGAAGCGATAACGACGACGCAGACACCTCCCGCTGCCGGGGCGCCCGTTCCAGCATTTTCGGAACCGATCGTTTCCGCTGTGCCGCAACCGGTCAGCGTGACCATCCCAGCGGCCACGGTGCTGACCATCCGGGTCGATCAGCGCATCAGCGTAAAAACCAGCCGCGCGGGAGACGCGTTTACCGGCGAGCTGGTGGAACCGGTGCTGGCCGGTGACAACAGTGTGCTGCTGCCCAAAGGCACGTTGGTGGGTGGCGTTGTGGATGTATCGCATCGCCGCGGACACTTCAAGGGCAGCTCGCTGCTCGAGTTGCGTTTGACTTCGCTGACGCTGAATGGAACGCAGTATCCGCTGACGACGCGCGACCTTGCGGAAAGCAAGAAAGGCAAGGGGAAGCGCACGGCGGCCTTGATCGGCGGAGGGACAGGGCTGGGAATGCTGGTAGGTGGCGTGGCCAGCGGCGGGGTTGGGATGTTGGTAGGCGGCCTCGTCGGTGGTGGCGCCGGAACCGCTACCGCGGGATTAACGGGCAACCGCGATCTCGACATACCGGCGGAGTCGATTGTGCGCTTCAAGCTGGCAGACGATCTCGTAGTGCAGCAATAGCAGTAGCGTGAACGGGGCCTCGAGCTCGATCGAACCGGGAAGCGAGCCCGTCTATCGCGTGTGCCCGCCGCGAGTGTCCGTCAAAGATGGTTGATCAACGACGCGATGCACGCCGCGCCGAATCCATTATCAATATTGACTACTGAAACATTCGGCGCGCAGGTATTCAACATTCCCAGCAGCGCCGCGATCCCGCCCAGCGACGCGCCGTAACCCACGCTCGTAGGAACCGCGATCACCGGCGCGTTCACCAGGCCGCCAACCACGGTGGGCAAAGCCCCTTCCATGCCCGCGCAAACAATCAGTACGCGCGCCGACTGCAACGTATGCTGCTGCGCCAGCAGGCGATGAATGCCCGCCACGCCCACGTCGGCAACCAACTCCACGGTGTTGCCCATCAGCCGCGCGGTCACCACGGCCTCTTCGGCTACTGGCAGGTCGCTGGTCCCGGCGCATACCACGCCCACAATTCCCTTGCCCGCAGGCGCGTCGGCCTGCTTGAGCGTAATGGCGCGCGCCGCTTCGTGAAACTCCGCGTGCGGTTCCGTCGCTCTCACCGCCGCATACACCTCGCGCGACGCCCGCGTGGCCAGCACGTTGCCTCCGGCCTTCGCCATGCGCGCAAAAATCGCCGCCACCTGCGCGGGCGTCTTGCTCTCGGCAAAAATCACCTCCGGCATGCCGGTGCGCAGCGCGCGGTGATGATCCACCTTGGCGAATCCCAAATCTTCAAAAGGCAGAATGCGCAACCGCTCCAGCGCATCCGTCACGCTGGTCGATCCCGCATGCACCTCGTTCAACAGCGCTTCAATTTGCGCGCGATCCATCAGAACTCCTCGATCCCCGTTTCCGCAAAGATTTGCCGTGAAAGGACGCAACGTCAAATCCTGCGAAAAACTCCCGGGTTTTGAAAGGGCACGACTTCAGTCGTGCCGAAAAACAATGCAAAGCGAGGGGGCTTTAGCCCCTGAGGGAAATCCTTCTGTCCTAAAGTTCCTTCGTCCGCTCCGCCCAGGCCCTCATCGCCTCTTGCATCACCTGTTTCAACGGAACTTTGTGCGTGCGCGCCAGGTTGCGGCACACTTCGTACTCCGGCGATGCGTTGGCCACTTCACCCGACGGCCACCGCGCCACTTTGATCCGCACCTTGCCCCACTCTGTGTCGACTTCGGCAAACTCGCGCTCCAGCGCCATTTTGTTCTCGAGCCGCCAGCGCAATCCGATGGTCGTCGTCTCGCTTAAAAGCAGATCGCGCAGCGCCGGCAATTTCTCCTCGCTCGCGAGCACCGTCATCTGCACGCCCGTGCGCCCCTTCTTCATCTGCACTGCCGCGCGGTACACGTCCCACGCGCCCGCCTCCAGCAGCAACTCGCTCACATAAGCCAGCAACTGCGGCGTGGAGTCGTCAATCACCGCCTCAATCACCGCGATCGGCTCGGCGTCGATTTCCGTGATCGGCTTCGCCTCAGGCGCCGCGATCGGTTCCGCATCGCCCACCAGCAGCCGCAGCAGGTTCGGCTCGCCCGGCGTGTCGCGCCCTCCGGCTCCATAGCCGCGCGCCGAAACGCGCATCGCCGGCAGCGGCCCATACTGAACATCGAGCATGCGCAACAGCACCGCGCCCGTCGGCGTAACCCGCTCCATCGGCGGGCCGGCCGCGTACACTGGCGCATCGCCAAGCAGCGACAACGTCGCCGGCGCCGGCACCGGCAGCGTGCCATGCTGACATTTCACCGTCCCGCTGCCCACGTTCAAGGGCGACGCCATCCAACGATCCACGCCCAGCGTTTCCGCTCCCGCCGCTGCGCACACGATATCGATAATCGTGTCCACCGCGCCCACTTCGTGAAAGTGAACTTTCTCAATCGGAATGGAGTGAATTGCCGCCTCCGCCTCGCCCAGCAACTGAAACGCCCGCGAAGCGCGCAGCTTCACCGTCTCCTTCAGCGGCGCAGCCTGAATGATCGCGAGAATCGTCGACAACGATCGATGCGCGTGCTGATGCCCAGGTCCATCCTCCGAATCCGCTTCACGCGAATGGTGCTCGTGATCGTGGGATTCGTGTGAGTGAGAGTGCGGTTCCGAGTGTGAGTGTGAATGCAAGTGCGCGGGCCCCGCTCCCTCGCTCCCTTGCTCCCTCGCTCCCTGGCTCTCTGTTCCCTTGTTCCCTTGTTCCCTTGGTCCCTGCACCACGACGTCGACCTTGATCCCCGCCAGCCCCCCGCGGTCCACTTTGCGCATCTCGAGCCGCGCGCCCACGCCGAGCGCCCCCGCCGTCTCCGCAAGCACGTCGAAAGGCACGCCCGCATCCACCAGCGCGCCCAGCAGCATGTCGCCGCTGATCCCGGAAAAGCATTCCAGATAACCGATTCGCATCGCTTTGTGATTGTAAACGACGTGATGTAGCGCCGGTCTCCAGACCGGCTGTAGCGGCGGCGTCCACGCCGCCGCAGAAACAATGTTCGTCCAGCGCTACCACCGTCGGTGCTCTCTACGCGCCCTTCCGCATCAGCACCTCAACCGGCAGCACCGCATTCATCGACCCCGACCGAAAACCGGAGCAATCCAGCGTCACATATTTGAACCCCGCCTGCTTCAATGCCGCCGTGATCGCGTCCATCATCTCCATGGTCAGCGCGCGCGGCAGTTCCTCGCGCGCAATCTCCACGCGCGCCAGCTCACCGTGGTGCCGCACGCGCAGTTCGCGAAATCCCAGCCCGCGCAAGCTCTCCTCGCCGCGCTCTACCTGTTCCAGCACCTCGCGCGTCACCGTGCGCCCATATTCCACGCGCGACGAAAGGCAAGGCGCAGCGGGACGATCCCACACCGGATAGCCGGCCGCCTTTGCCAGCGCCCGCACTTCTAATTTTGTCAGGCCAGCATCCGCCAGCGGCGCCAGCACCGCGTGTTCCTCCGCCGCCCGCTGCCCGGGACGGTAGTCCCGCGTATCGTCGGCATTCATCCCGTAGGCGATGTGCGCATAGCCCATCCTGGCACCCAACTCCTCCAAAGCCAGGAAAAGAACGTCCTTGCAATGGAAACAGCGGTTGGCGTCGTTGCGCGCATATTCCGGCTGGTCGAGTTCTTCGGTCGCAATCACCTCAAGCGGCATGCCCAGCGATTGCGCAAAAGCGACGGCCTGCTCCATGTCGCGCCGCGCGAGAGAGGCAGAATCGGCCAGCACTGCCAGCATGCGCTCGCCCAAAACGCGATGCGCCGTGGCCGCCAGAAACGCCGAGTCCACACCGCCCGAGTAGGCCACCATCACGCTGCCCAGTTCCGCAAGCCGCGCTTCAAGCGCGCGCAGCTTCGCCGCCGTCCCTGCTTGCTCCCTGATTTCCGCGCTCGCCGCCATGCCTCCGATTATAGGGTAGCGCCGGTCTCCAGACCGGCTGTACCGGCGGCGTCCACGCCGCCGGATTTCGCCACTGAACATGCCTCATGGGCGCGGGCCTGGAGGCCCGCACCACAGCCGGTCAGGAGACCGGCGCCACTCCCGTTTGACCCTCCCCGCCCGCGGGCAATAGCTTGGAAGAGAGCGATTGCGCGCGAATCGCCGTCGTTCGTTCGAGGAGGCTGGATGCAGTCAAAGATTTTTGCCCGTTTTTGGGCTGGTTTTCTGGGTGCGGCGTTCGTCCTTGCCGTATGCATCGCCGCCCACACCCAGGATTTGAAGAGTTTTGAGCAGCGCACCACCGTCAAGGTGCTTCCCAACGGGCTCACGCTCATCATTTGCGAGCGCCACGAGGCGCCAGTCTTCAGTTACACCACTTTTATTGATGCCGGCGACGTCAACGATCCTTTCGGCGAGAGCGGCCTCGCGCACATGTTCGAGCATCTGGCCTTCAAGGGAACTACGCAGATCGGAACCACCGATTACGCCGCCGAAAAAATCGCTCTCGAAAAAGTGGAAGCCGCCAACGACGCCTACGAGGCCGAATTTCTGAAGCCTATCGGTCAGGACAAGGCGAAGCTGGACGCTCTGAAGAAGGCCTTTCTCAACGCGCAGGCCGAAGCGGAGAAATACGTCATCCCCAACCAGTTCACTCAGGTTGCCGAAGCCAACGGCGCGGACGGCCTGAACGCCGAAACCGGCCTCGACGCCACACAGTACTACTGGTCCATGCCGGAAAACCGCCTCGAGTTGTGGGCGTGGATGGAGTCGAGCCGCCTGGCCGATGCCGTGCCCCGCGAGTTCTACAAGGAGCGCGATGTGGTCATGGAAGAGCGCCGCATGCGCACCGACTCCGATCCCATCGGCCGCCTCGTCGAGCAGTTCCTGGCCACGGCCTACGTGGCCCACAACTACGGCCGCAGCTCCATCGGCTGGCCCAGCGAAGTCAGCCAGATCAACGCCTCTGAGGCCATGGACTTCCACAAAAAGTATTACGTCGGCGGCGACGTCGTGGTCGCCATCGTGGGCGATGTGGATGCCAAAACCGCGATGCCGCTGCTGGAAAAATATTTCAGCCGCGTTCCCGGCGGGCCCAAGCCGGAAGAGATGACCACCGTCGAGCCGCGGCAGTTTGCTGAGAAGTCCGTCATCATTCGCGAGCAGACGCAGCCCTTCTATATTGAGGGCTATCACCGTCCCAGTTATCGCGATCCCGACGACGCCGTCTACGACGCCATCAGCGACATCATGTCCAACGGCCGCGTCTCGCGTCTCTATCGCAGCCTGGTGGAGCAGCAGCAGATCGCCGCCGAGGCCGAGGGCTTCAGCCCCTTCCCCGGCGAAAAATATCCCAGCCTCTTCGCGTTTTACGCCGTCCCGCTCCCCGGCCATACGCCGGCCGAGATGCGCGACGCTATTCGGAAAGAGATTGCCAAGCTCAAAACCACCGACGTCACCGATGCAGAGCTCGCAATGTACAAGACCCGCACCCGCGCCGATCTGCTCCGCGGCCTGGCCGATAACCAGGGACTCGCCTCCTCGCTGGCCGAGTACCAGACCCGCTACGGCGATTGGCGCGAACTATTTCTTCAGCTCGACAAAGTCGACAAGGTCACCAAAGCCGACATCCGCCGCGTCGCCAATAAAGTGTTCGTAGATTCCAACCGCACCAGCGCCGAAATCGACACCGAGCCGCCCCCGGACGAAAAGAAGCCCGCGGACGCAAAGAACAATGGAGGCGCGCAATGACAAAGACAGCTAACAAGGGAACAAGGAAACAAGGGATCGAGAAAACTGGGACCAGTGACCAATGGTTCGTGGTTCGTGCCTCGCAGCCCGCCGAATTTGTACCGCCGGTCTCCAGACCGGCTGTCGTGCGGGTCTCCAGACCCGCACACGCACTTTTCGCACTGGTGCTCCTCGCGGTCGTCGCGTGCCCTTCGCCGCTCCCCGCTCAGCAATCCAAACCCTGGGAAAAAATCCCCGTCCCCACGCTGCACGAATTCCATCCCCAGCAGCCCAAACGCATCGAGCTCAAAAACGGCATCGTCATCTTTCTTCAAGAAGACCACGAGCTGCCGTTCATCTCCGGCGCGGTGCTCATTCCCGGCGGCACGCGCGACCTCGATCCCGCGAAGGCCGGGCTCATCGGCATTTACCGCCAGGCCTGGCGCACCAGCGGATCGGAAAAAATGGACGGCGACGCCATGGATGACCTGCTCGAAGCCAAGGCCGCGCACATTGAAACCGAGGGCGACGAAGATTCGACAGCGCTCTCCTGGGATTCGCTCAAAGGCGATTCCGACCAGGTATTTTCGCTGGCCATGGACCTCTTGCTCCATCCCAAATTCACTGCGGAAAAACTCCAGTTGGCGCAGCAGCAGGAGGCCACCGGCATTGTGCGCCGCAACGACGACGAGGGCGGAATTGCCGAGCGCGAAGCCGCCAAGCTGATTTATGGCGTCAACAGTCCCTACACGCGCCAGCCCGAACTCGCCACCATCTCCAAAATCACACTAGCCGATCTTCAGGCCTGGCACGATCGCACCCTCAAAGGCAAACTCATCGTCGGCATCAGCGGCGACTTCGATGCCGCCGCCATGGAAGCCAAGGTGCGCGCGGTCTTCGCGCCACTGCCGCCCGTCACTCCCGAGCCGCCGCGGCACGATGAGTTCGCCGGACCCAAGCCCGGCGCATATTTCATCGACAAGGAAGACGTGAACCAATCCAATGTACAGATCGTTGCCCTCGGCATCGATCGCCACAACCCCGACGTGCCCGCCATCGTCATCATGGACGAAATTCTCAGCGGTGGTTTTGGCAGCCGGCTTTTTCTAAAGGTGCGCACGCAGTTGGGGCTGGCCTACGCAGTCGGCGGCGGATTCGATTTGCCTTACGACCATCCGGGAACCTTCCGCGTTGAAGTGCTCACCAAGAGCGTCTCCACCGTGGATGCAACCAAGGCCGCCGAAGCCGAGATTGCAGGCCTCAACACAAAGCCGTTTACTCAGGACGAACTGCAGCGCGCCAAGGACAACATTCTCAACTCGTTCCTTTTCCGCTATGACACGCGCGAAAAGGTCCTCTCCGAGAGCGAAAGGCTCGAGTTCTACGGCTATCCTGCCGATTATCTTGAGACCTATCGCGCCGCCCTTGAGAAAGTCACGCTCGACGACGTAACCGCAGCCGCCAAAAAGTACATTCACCCTGAGAAGCTGGCCGTGCTCGTCGTCGGCAACAGCACTGAGATTAAGCCGCCCGTCGACGAGCTCGGCATGGGCGCGCCTCAGGTCGTCGACATCACGATCCCAGGCGCCCCTGGTCCGCACGCAGCGCCCGGCGCGGATCAGTAGCGCCGGTCTCCAGACCGGCTGTAGCGCGGGTCTCCAGACCCGCGCATCATCGCAGCCGCCGGGCGCAGAAAGGAACACAGGAGCACGTCATGTTCGAGCGTTATACGGAAAAAGCCCGGCGCGTAATCTTCTTCGCGCGTTACGAAGCCAGCCAATTCGGCTCGCCCTACATCGACACGGAGCACCTTTTGCTCGGATTGCTGCGCGCAGACAAACCGTTAGTCAACCGCTTCCTGCGCGCGCAAGCCTCAGCGGAGTCGATCCGGGAACAAATTGACGCGCACACCACGATTCGCGAGAAAGTTGCGACCAGCGTCGACCTTCCGCTCTCCAACGAGGGCAAGCGCGTGCTGGCCTATGCGGCCGAAGAGGCCGAGCGGTTGGGCCAAAAGCACATTGGCCCCGAACATCTTCTCCTCGGCCTGCTGCGCGAAGATCGATGCTCCGCGGCACAAATTCTTGAGGGGCACGGCGTAAAGCTCGCGCAAGTTCGAGACGAGTTGGCGCGCGAGCCGCATCAGAGTGAGCCGGCCAGAGACGAGTCGGTCACCATGGTCAGCGCCAGGCCCGACCCTCGGGCCTTCTGGCTCGCCGGCAATGGCGTCGCCATCAAGCGCCCTGAAACCTGCGTGATCGATCCCGAAGTCGAAGTCGGCGCGGACACGATCATCGAGCCATTCGTACAACTGCTCGGCAAAACGCGCGTCGGCACCGGCTGCCGCATCCGTTCTTTTTCCGTCATCGAAAATTGCACCCTCGGCAACGGCGTTCTCATCCGCCAGAGCTCGGTGCTTGAAGATTCCACCATCGCCGATGGCGCGCAGATCGGCCCCTTCGCGCACCTCCGCCCCGGCAGCGAGATCGGCGAAAACGCCCACGTCGGCAACTTTGTTGAAACCAAAAAGGCGAAGCTAGGCAAAGGCGCCAAGGCCAGCCATCTCACCTATCTCGGCGACGCGGAGATCGGTGAAGGCACCAACATCGGCGCCGGCACCATCACCTGCAACTACGACGGCGTCAACAAGAACAAGACCATCATCGGCAAGAACGCATTCATCGGCAGCGACTCTACACTCGTCGCGCCCGTCACCGTCGGCGACGGCGCGTATGTCGGCGCTGGCTCCTGTATAACCAAAGATGTCCCCGCCGATGCGCTCGCCGTCGCCCGCGGCAAGCAGGCCAACATCGAAGGCTGGGCCGCCAGGCGCCGCGCCAAGCAGCCACCGAAGAAATCGTGATCGCTGCGTTCTTCTACACGCTTCCGTGCCCCATCCATTCGCGCTTTTTGCGAATGGGTGGGAAACCGCGACCGTCCAATCCGAAACTTCTCTGCCGGGTGCCCCATGTCCCTCGCACTTGGGGACGTGGGATCGCATCCATCTGCTTCCTCTTCATCTCCGCGGTTACGGCACTACCCGCGCAACCCGGCCCGCTCAACGCGCAAAAAATCGCCGACGGCGTTTGGTTTCTCCCCGGCGACGCCGCCAAAGGCTACTGCAACAACATCGTCATCGAGATGCGCGACTACCTCATCGTGGTCGACGCCAACTATCCCGGCCGCGCCCGCGAACTCGTCGCAGAAATTCACCAGCTCTCGCCCAAACCGGTGCGGTTCGTTTTCGACACCCACGCGCATCGCGATCACGCTTACGGCAACAGTGTGTGGACCGACGCCGGCGCAACCACCTTCGCCTACCAGGGCGTTGCCGACGAGATGGATCGCTACGAGCCCAGGCGCTGGCGCTCCACCGCCGCCGAGCGCGACGACGTCCGCTCCCTCAACCTCGCCGATGCTCCCCGCCCCCAGCTCCTCTTCCGCCAGAGTCCTTTCATCCTTAAAGACGCGACGCGCGAGGTCCGCTTCTACTTTCTCGGCTGGGCGCACACCCGCGGCGACGGCTTTGTCTGGCTCCCCAATGAGCGCATCCTCTCGACTGGCGACGCTGCCGTGAACGGTCCCCGCAACAAACTTTGGGACGCGAACATCGAAAACTGGCCGCGCGTCCTCGCCCGGGCCCTCGCCTTCCAGCCTCTCCATGTTCTGCCCGGCCACGGGGACGCAGGCGGTCCGGAGATCCTCTTGGGCCAGCAGACATTTCTTCAGGACCTCTTCGCCACAGTGAAAACTCAGGTGGAAGCCGGCAAAACCCTTGCCCAGATCGTCCCCATTCTCCCCGAGCGCGACCGCAACTGGATTCCCAAAGACTTAAGCACTGATGTTGCCATCACCTACGCGGAGATTACCCAGCATCAGCCCGCCGGCGCTCTTCCTCACGGATGGAAGTGACGCCGTAGATACCCGTCTCTGCATGTTACGTTCGCGTCATTGAGAACGGGTTTCGAAGGTGGTAACCTCTGTTAAGTCAAAAGACCCGGCAGGCCGCTCCCTAGGCTTGCACGGCAGTATGCGGGCGTACTTTAGATCGTGGTAACATGCCAACCTTCGGGCCAGTCGCAGAAATTTTCTTAGGTCAGCAACCCCTTGCGGGCTGCGCATCTGTGTCGGCATCTACTTTCCGGCTCAGCATTCCAGGGAACACGAGGAGCGTGGCACGCGTAAACACAAGAGGGATCGCGCAGAGCGCCTGCAAGTGATAACGATTACAGCAGGTCTTTTGTTCGGTAACAGGGACGTAACAGGGACAGTGAATCGCAGCCGGGTAGAAACGGTGAGGCTTAACCACTCGAATCAGGGGTAATAGATGCGCGAAAAGAATGAGGGCAGGCGTTTGGGACCGAAGCTCGCAGTTGCGAAGACGCCGGACCCCTCTGCCGCATTCAGCGCTAACCAGGCAGCCCGCAAGCCCGCGCGGATTCTTGTGGTCGATGACGAAGCCCCTGTGCGGACAATGATCGCTGCCGCACTCGAGCACCAGGGATTCGACATCGAACTGGCCAGCGGTGGTCGCGAGGCCCTCGACGCTCTCGAACTCAGCACCTTCAACCTGGTGCTCACAGACGTCGTGATGCAGGACGTCAGCGGCATCGCCCTGCTGGAGCGCATTCACGCTCTTCAGCCCAGCCTTCCCGTCGTCATGGTCACGGCTGTACACGACATCAGTGTGGCCATCGACTCCATGCGCCGCGGCGCCTACGACTATCTCCTCAAGCCCTTCGAGCACGAGCAACTGCTCGGCACCGTGACACGGGCGCTCAACCACCGCCGCGCCCTTGAGGAGACCGAGAACTATCACCAGAGCCTTGAAGAAATGGTCCGCGCCCGCACCGAGATGCTGCGCCACGCCATGGAGGACCTCGAACACTCCTACGACGTCACCCTCGAGGCCCTCGGCGACGCCCTCGACCTCAAGGATTCTGAAACTGAAGGCCACTCCAAGCGCGTCACCGCCTATGCCATCGCCCTGGCCCGCGCCATGGGCATCCCTCCTGAAGAGATGAAGATCATCGCCCGCGGCGCATTCCTGCACGACGTCGGCAAGATGGCCATCCCCGACGAGATTTTGCGCAAGCCCGGCGCGCTCACTGATGAGGAACGCGAGCTCATGCGCGAACACTGTGCCCGCGGTTATCAAATGCTGCGCAAGATTCCCTTCCTTGTCGGTGCCGCCGAGATCGTCTTTTGCCATCAGGAGCATTTCGACGGCTCCGGCTATCCCAACGGCTTGCGCGGCCGCGAGATCCCCATCGGCGCCCGCATCTTCGCCATCGCCGACGCCCTCGACGCCATCACCAGCGACCGCCCCTACCGCAAGGCCACCGACTTCGACTCCGCCCGCCAGGAGATCCTGCGCTGTTCGGGAACCCAGTTCGATCCCGCCGTGGTCGAAGTCTTCCTGAAGATTCCCAACGAACTCTGGCAGGAGTTGCGCTCCGAGATCAGCGGCCAGAACAAGCGCGTTTCCACCTTCGACATGGCCGAAGCCGCCGGCGCGTAATCACTCGGGAACCACCGACTCCAGACCGAACCACGGGCCCCGCTGTGTGTAGCGCCGGACTCCTGTCCGGCTGTAGTGCGGGTCTCCTGACCCGCACCCGTCCAGGGATCATCACCAAATCTCACGCCATAGCCCGAGCGCGGCAAGCCGTTGCCACCGCCAAGGCGCCGGATCATAATGAATCCACCAGGAGAGGTCGAACCCATGCCCCCGTTATCCCCACAAGAAGCTCAATCCCGCCTGGCCAGCCTCGCTGGCTGGCAAATCGTAGCCGGCGAACTCGTCAAAACCTTTCAATTCAAGGATTTCGTCGCTTCTCTGCGCTTTGTCAACCAGCTCGGCGAGCTCGCCGAACAGGCCGGCCACCACCCCGACATCGATATCCGCTATAACCGCGTGCGTCTAGCGCTCACCACCCACGATGCCGGCGGCCTCACCCAGAAGGACTTCGATCTCGCCGCCCAGGCGCAAAAGCTCGTCGGCTAGGGCAAGTCCATCACCATCGACTCCTAGGCCAACACCAAGTGCCTGATATATAAAGAACCTGCCATCCTGGGCGACAAAAATCGCCTGTCATCCTGAGCGACAAAAATCGCCTGTCATCCTGAGCGACAAAAATCGCCTGTCATCCTGAGCG
>JARLFZ010000007.1 GCA_031296305.1 Occallatibacter sp.
TTGCTTTGTTTGTGGTGCGATACGGCGGATTGGTTCTCACGCTTCTTGGAACACTCTTCCTGTTCGCGGTTCGTTTAGCAGGAGGGCCAGTCGCCGCATTCTTCGAGCGCAGTTTTGGGATGATCTCAAAGAATCTCGGCCAAAGCGTCGGCGGCAAGATTCGCATGTTTCATTCCGGTCTCGACACCATGCGCTCTTTTCGCGACTTTGCTGTCGTAGCCGGCCTTTCGCTCAGCATGTGGATGCTGATCTGCTTTGCCTACTTCGAAACGTGCCGAGCCTTCACCGCCAGTCCAGAGCTGGCCGGAATCACCGTTTCGCAATCCGTCTTGCTCATGGTAGCCAGCGGCACGGCCAGCATTATTCAGCTCCCCGTAATCGGCTGGTTCTCGCAGATCGCTCTCGTCGTGGTGGCGCTCACCGGCATCCTCGGCGCGAAAGCTGAAGCTGCGACCGCCTGCGCCGCAACGCTTCTGCTGGTCACGTTTTTGGGAATTATCCCCGTGGGCTTGATCTGGGCTCGCTTCGAGCGCGTGAGCCTGCGCAAGGTGACCACGGAAAGCGAGTTGGCTGAAGAACGTGCGGAAGAAACCCTGGAGGCAGGCGAGGCTGAAACCCGACCTGATCCTAAAAAGCGCGATACGGATGACGCATCAGTCGAGCGCTGACGGGCCCGATTACGGCGCTGCCGTCGTGGTTGGCTTGATTGACCTGCTGTCTGCCTCCGGCGAGTAGCGAATCGTCTCCGGCCCCGCCGCTCCGCCGGTCATGATCATGCTCATCGCCTGTTCCATAGTCAGATCGGTCTCGATGACCCGTTCGGCGGGCAGAATTTGCAGGAAGGCCGAAGTGGGGTTGATGGCGTTCGGCACCAATACAGCGGCCAACGGCCGCCCAGTGGTTGCGTCGCGAAGTGTTCGTGTCAGAAACCCGATACTTTTCTGACCCGCAATAGGGAAGTCGATCAGAACCACGCGCTGACTGGCGTCCTTCTTGGCCATCATGGAATCCAAAAGCTGCCTTACAGAGGTGTAGATCTTGGCCACGAACGGCAAGCGCTCGAGCAGGGACTCAAAAAGACCGAACAACTGGCGTCCAACAACCAGCGAAGTCACACGCCCAACTACATAGAGAACGGCCAGCGTGAGCAGGACCGCAAGCGCGGGCTGCAGCCATGGATTGCTGAACCATCCCCGTGGAAAGGTAGCCGCCAGGAACTGGACCGCCGGCAATCCCGCCTTGGCGAGAGATTCGAGAAGGAAGCTGAAGATCAGATACGTGACGAAAAGCGGGCCGATGGTGATGATTCCGGCCAGAATATTGCGCTGCAGACTGCGCAGCGTGTGGTGGATAGGTCCTTTCACGCGTGTCACCTCTTTACGATCCCACTTACGATCATTGTTATGAGCATATCCGGCCCGAGCCACGTGCGGAATGCGGCTAATAACACGAAAACTGTTTCCAATCGGCGCAAAATCAGCTATATATGGGGATTGCCGCCTCTAGTCACGGCGGAGAGAGTTCCATGAACGAACGCGATCATTTCGACCTGCCCAGAAGTTTCGACTCGGTTGATCAAAACGACCAAGATCCGGCCGCGTCCCGGGCGACAGCGCCGCGCCCCCGCGCCGTGGGATCGCCCCTATCCACGGGCATGAGTCGGCACGCGTCGTATCCGTCTGCCGAGGGCGTCAAGCGGCTCACACCGCCTCCGCCCGGCCGCGCGCTGGGCGGCGCACCAGCCGCCGCTGAGGAATCTTCAAGCGTGCAACGTGCGGTGAGCATGCTGCGCAACGCACTTCCTTTCGTGCAGCGCCTCCTGCCTTTGCTCGACGGAAATATCGCCACGACTGTTAGCAGCCTGCTTTCGCCTCGCCATCACCCGCAGGCGCCGCCTTCAGCAAAGCTTGACCTGGTGCCGATTGAAGACGGCCTGGCCGAGTTGCAGACGCAGCATCAGAATTTGCGCGATCAGGTGATGGAGCAGAACACTTCGCTCAAGCGCGTTGAAGATCAGCTCGAGATGGTGCGCGAAGCCACCGACCGGAACACGCTGGAGCAGCAGGAACTCCTCGAAGATCTCAAGGCCTTCGGCAACAAGGTCAAGTTCGTCGTCGTCATCGCGCTGCTGCTCGTGGCAGTGGGTTTCGTTATGACGCTGGCGCTCTTTCTCCACATGCAGCGCGTACTGCCCTGACTCGGTCATCCTGAGCAAGTCCCGCCATGCCGGGACAAGTCGAAAGCCTGCCCTGAGCGGAGACCGCGCAGCGATCGGAGTCGAACGGGGACCTGCATTCATCTTCCAGAAACCCCCTCACCTCAACCTTGTCATCCTGAGCGACCCTGAGCGGAGTCGAAGGGGAGTCGAAGGATCTGCGGTTGCCTTTCGCCTTGTATCAGGGCTTGGCTTCTAGCCAAGCCACAACCCGCCCACTCGTCCTTCAAAGAATCAAGTAAGCGGCGAAGCCGCGCCCAAACACAGGCGCGTACGCAATCGCTCATCCCCCGCACACATCACACGCGCAAAGGTCATCACCAGCCGACCTTCGAGGACGTATCTTTGCCGGCAACAAGCGCGAAACCTAAGGCACGCCCCGCAAGACCGCGGAGTCGCAACCGAGCCTTTCTCTGTGGCAGCTGAACGAGCGACCCTTCTCCAGCCTAAAATCTCCTTGTTATGCAGGTCCGTTGGTGAGAAAATCACTCCAAACAAATGGCCAGCTTTGTTAGGGAGCTCAAATCCGACCTTAAACGGACCGGGCCAGGACTAGTTACACTGTTCATCTTAGAATTCGCGGCGCGATTGTTTGAGCACCGTATTCTCAGTGCGGTCAACGATTTTATCGACGCACATTCAAGCACGTTTTTCGCATCGATCAAGCCAATGCTGGTATGGTTTGTCGAGACTCCACTAGCTCTGCCAGCGGCTGCAATCTCGTTGATCCTGCTTCATGCCTATTTCAAGAGCGAGAGTGAACCTGGCAGGCGTTCTGACAGGCTGCCAAGGCCCAAAACCATGAATCGATTTGTCTCAGTAAGGCAGGAGGCAAATCCAGCTATTTCGGTCTCGCCGACAACCAACCCTTCTCAAGTTGTAAACGCAAATCCGAAAATTGAGATTCACCACCATCTGGGTGCAGGGCCACCGTCGGCCGCGCGATTTGTTGGGGGGCAAACGGAAGCAGAGCGAGCGCAGCCAAATATCGTCATGTGTGACGTAGCTGCCACCTATGCTGACGCTGCACTCGATATCGAACATTTTTCTGGTGAGAAGGAATCGTTCTTAGTCGTCAAGGCGTGTTTCCACAACAGGAGCGTAGTCGGCAGGCGCGGCGTAAGCTTTGATCACGTCCAAGCCAGTGTATCGTTTAAAAACGACAAGGGCACTGAGGTCGCTTTTACCGATTCCCCAAAATGGTTTCACCACAAAATCGAAGAATCAGTCCATATTGAATTCAACCATCGCGAGTGCCTGATCCTCGCAGTTCAAAATCCCGAACTAAAAGAGTGGCTCCTGCCTTTCGGCCGTTTTGCCACGGGCGATGATGGAACTAAGTACAAGGAACTCTCTGGAAGATCGATAGCATTAGGAGAACTGACCGTCACTATCACCCTTACAAGTGACGACAATTTCGGCCTCGCCCCGTATACGATCAAGTTGGAATTGATGGCCGATGGCAAGGTTCACCTCCACGAATCAACGGAAGAGACGACCCGAGACATACAACCAATACCCGCGCAGATCCCTGACTCGCATCCCCACAATGTTCTTTTTCTCGGTGGAACACGCTACGCGCCAGCAAAGCATGGATTGATTGGTATGGACTTTGAGGCTGAACACATTCGGATGGTCCTAGCGGAGTTTCGAAATAAGCACATAGTTGGCAGTACAGTTGGGACCGTCCGAGACGTCCAAGCGGGCATTACGTATCAGGATGAGTCCGGGAAGGAAATTCTCTATCTTAACCCTGCAGAGTGGCTCAGGCGTAACACCGACACAGTAAAGCTCGGAAGCGGCGCTGAGTCTGAGTTTGTGGTACTGGCTGTTTATAACTATATCGACAAACGCTGGGAGTGTCATAAGGTGATCAGAGTTCGACAGTATTGGGGACGGACCTACCACGATGAACCTCGACCATTACCATTCGGCACAATCACTGCCCAAATTGTGTTGCTTGAGGCCGATGGCACTGCCCTCAAAGGCGGAACTGTTAAGTTCGAGCTGAAAGAGAACGGAGAATTCGATCTAAAATGAACACCCCGGCCCGCGCCGCGGAGAAAATAAACCAACCCGGGTGGGCGGCCCCGGTCTCGAAGTCGCATAAACCACACTGAGGGTGCCCCGATCCCTCGCCCTAGGGGACCGGAGAGACTCTGGACCTCAATTGGCAGGAAAAAAGTCCACGGTCCAGCAGCATCGGTCCCGAAAGCGTCCATTCCAACCCGAGCCCACCCAAAACTTTCCCCCCGCCCTTTTGCATATAATTCCCCCCTCCCGGCGCACACTATTCCCATAACCCTTCAATGAGGCAGGGAGCGCGGTTCCGCGGACCCCGACCCTGAAACCTGACACCTGCCTCTAACCCCTTTGTTGTCTGATTTCTGCAAGCAACTATATGTCTTTTCAGATATTTACGCGGCATCCCGTCGCGTAAAGGCAGCAATATATCTGGTTCATCAAGGCTGAAAAGGAAGAGGTTGCAGACCTGTGCCTCTTTTCCACGTTTCCCTGCGGCTTTGCGATGGGGTCGGCAAATGCTGGACGGTGCTAGACTTCGTGCATGAAAACTCTTAGGGTAATCGACACTTTTGGCAATAATACCGACTACGATACGGAATTCGTTCCCCGAATCGGAGAGCGAATTGAACTTACCTACAAGATCGGAGACGAGCCTTTTAGAGCACATCACTTCCGAGTTAAGGATGTGGTTTACAAGTTGCAGAACGCGCCCGATAGCCAGGTGGGTGTACTCGTAGAAGAAGAACAGAATGATCGGCGGGAATGGCCGAGTTAAGCTGGTGCTAATCTAGACACACGCAGAAAAGCCCCGGTTCCAGCCGAGGCTTTTCTACAATCCGTTGCGCGTGGGGCGCTCCAAGAATCATCCCATGGAGTGTGCCTAAATGCAAACTGAAAATCCGCTCTCACCAGCCGAACAAGACTTTATTGAATTTTGTCGAACAATGAGCCGAAGTCTTGATGTACGTCTTGCAACTGCACTTCGTGAAGAGCAGCCTGAAATTCCTTCCAAAGCTCAGGACGCCGTTTCAGAACAGTCTCCATTGCCCTTGCGCGGTTGAAGGCATACACGCTGTTATCGTGAATCCTCACTAAGACCGCCTTGAGTGCTTCCAAAAGCTCTGGACGCATGGTAAACCCTCCGCGTCCAACTATACCTGCCGACGCTTACCCCGGCCTTGGCGCTTCTTAGAACGGCTCGTCTTGCCTCGCATCGCCTTCGTTCGCTGCGGTTTTGCCGGTCAGTTCGTTGTACGTCAAGCGGCGTCCAAGAATCTGCGTAACCATCGCAGCGAAGCGGTCCCCATCGTTTAAAGGGTTGTCCTTGGTTGCACGGTTGTTGTACCGAAAAGCCTGTTCGTCCAAGTAGCGGCTCAAGTGAAACGGCTCCACGGCAATGTATGTTCCCCGGAGAGTCCGCTTCAAGAGGCTCCAATAGTTGTCGATGCCCTGAGTGTGTACCTGGCCGTTCACGTATTCCTGCATGTGGTTCACGACTTTGTGAACGAAATTCTTCTCCAGTTTGTCGTACTGCACGGCCTCGTCTGTGTAGACCTTGGCGAACGGTGTCACATTGTCGAGAATCGTGTTCTGCAAAGTCTCCCGCTTTACATCGGGCAGTACCTTGGTCCGAATCTGCCGGTAATAGCGGTCTAAGACGCCTTGAACTGCGGTCTTGCCCACATAGGAATCGGTACGCAGACCGAGCGTCTGTTGCATTTGCAGCTTCGCCTTGCGCTTCCGGTGCATCTTCTCAGGCTTCGGCCCAATGAAGCATTCGTCCACTTCAACCGGCCCGCCAAAACCGAATTTGTGATCCCGCTCATCCTTCATTACCAGCCGGACCCGATGCAGCATGAACCATGCGGTTTTCTGTGTGACCTTGAGCGCCCGGTGAATCTCCCAAGAGCTAATGCCGTTTTTGCAGTTGGCTATCAGCCACATCGCGGCCAGCCACTTACTGAGGGGAATGGGGCTGTCCTCAAAGATCGTTCCGACCTTGATGGAAAACTGGCATTTGGGGTGGCGGCTCTTGCACTGCCAGACGCGGCGCTTTGGCACATAAGACACGTCCGTGCGGCCACAGGTTGGGCACACGGCCACGCCATCCGGCCAACGGCTTTCCGCTAGATATGCGATGCAGCGGTCAGCGTCGGCAAAGTAGAGAATGGCTTCTTGGAGTGTCTTTGGCTCCTTCATATTTCGATTATGAAGGGGATTGAATTGAAGTCAATGGGGCTGGAATGGCTGCACTATCGCCCGCTGCTACGTGGCTTTGGGTACTTCCTTGGATCGGGTTTTCTGGCCTTCTTGGAGCCATTACTTCCCGTGAGGCGGCGGTAGTCGATACGGGATTCACGAGCGGCGATGTTCGCTCGATCCTTAATCCCTCCCCAGTCGTCCCTCGCAACGGTTTCGGCTCTGTTGACCAATTTGCGCCCAAGATCGGCGGCAGTGTCGTATGCGCTCGATGCCATCGGAATCGTCCTCGATTCCAATTCTCCTGATTTTCTGGACGCCGCGCCACAAAAAAATAGTAACGGCCTTAGTTATCGTCGGGCTGGTCGTCGTCATCATCGCCGCAGTGAGGGCAATTCACGTGTCGAGCGTTGATTTTCTGATGCATGAAGTGTTCCGCACTGGCCGCCAGCATCAACATGGCTAACAGACAAATTCCGAACTTTAGCCAATCTAATTCCTTTGCGTAATGCCAAGCCATCGGGATGCAGATTACGAATGACACCACGCTAACAAGACACAGAAGGTACCAAAGACCTTCGGCAATTTCAACTTTGAACACGCCCGGCGTCAACATCAGGGCGCACAGAAGCACCAAAGCAATCGACGGAAACCATATAAATCTCTTGGCATCGTGCCATTCTGCACACCGTTTGCTGCCCCATTCAAGGAATTCTTCTCCTTCCTCGCGGGTATCAAATGGCTTCTCAATCCGTATTAGAGCCGCCTTGCAGTCAGAACGCGAATCTAGGCATCTACGAACCGAATTCCAGAGCACGCCCGATGCGAGCAATATCAAAGGCAATAAAACTGCCAGGTCGAAATCTATTACGAGGCTTCGCACGGTCCTACCCCGTCGCTGTCCCTAGATTGCCTTAGGGGCGGTCTTTCTCGGCTTCGGGCCGCGCCTTTTGGGATCTGATTTTGATTGCTCCTGGTACTCTTTTTCGCGCTGATCTATCACGGCCTTGGGGACCGAGATCACCTTACCCACAAGCGCGTTAAAACGCCTGAATTCTTCGGACGTTCGAGCCTTATCCATCGGCTCTATGATACCGCCTTACTCGTGCAAGCGGGTGGACAGCCGTTCCATAAAATGCCGAACATGCATCAGGATGCTGCGGGCGCTGTCTGGGTCGTATACCTCTCGATTATGGTCGACATGGTTTCTCCACGCATCCTTGAAGAATCCAAACTGAGCCGCACAATCTGAATAGAGGTTGTCATATTTGTCTCGTTGGCAATCCCCGCGTGGCAGATTCACATACGGTTTAATTTTGTCTTGAATCGCCCGCAAGATGTCACCCCACCCAGCAACTTCAATCGGAAATTTCAGAGCGATCCCAACATCATCGGCCAGCGAATGTAGGCCCACTTGAAGAATCGCCATTGAGTGAAACACGCAAGCCGTGTACCTCTCCAAGGCGAAGCACTTGCAGGCTTCTTCAATATCGCGTGTGGCAGACGGAAACGAAACAAGCGTCTCAGGAAATCGCTTCTCCGGGCGGGTGTAAAAATCGGCCTCCTCGGTGGAGATGTGAAGGAAATGATGCTCCATCAATTCATGAAGGAGGCCATCACGGACACGTCGATAATCGCGGGCCAGAAGATCGGCCCGTATGTCGAATGTGCCATACCAGATAGACTCCTTTCCCAAAGAACGCACGCGCGTAATAACGTCCTTGCAGTCCGCCTCGAACCCACCGCCCGTGATCCCTAAAGCAGTAATCGCCTCATTCAGCAATTCCGCTGGTTGCCGAATAAACGTCAAGTCGTCTGCATTAAGCAGCCTGTCAGGGGGATTTACCTCTGGTGAAGTGAGCCAATCGGCGGCATCTGTCAGTTCGGCACATGCTAGGTAAAAGCGATGGCACTGGTGAAGGAGCATTGGCAGGCTCAGAATTTGGAGTCCGTCCAGTGTACTCCCCAAAGGGAAAACTCCTTGGTCGGGGGGCCATAACACGGCTACTCTAGCCATTCGTCACCCCCTCGATTAGATAGGCAAAACGCTTTAGAATGAATGGCGCGAAGCGCGGACCATCCTTGAACCCCGGAGGAATTGCCTTGATAGCCTTAGATGAGGCGTTGCTGGTAATTAACAAATGGGCGGACGAAGATACGCCGCTCCGCGCATCCTTTACGATCTGTGAGTGCGAAGTGTCCCTCGATGGCCGAATACACTCTTTCGAGGACGGCAAATTGCACTTCCGTGCTGATCCTTTAGGCTTCATAAAAATCCACCTCCCCGATGGGACTAGGTTTGATTACTGCCATCCTGATGCAATGGGCGTCCCTGAAGCTGAACGAATCGGCGAGGGACACATGGGGGAACGAGTGCGGCATGGTGCCGGTCTAGGCGTAGTCAGGGAAACGGGAGAGCGTTTCTTCTTTGTGGAGATTGAAAAGGTCTGAAACCAGATAGTTTGGTTCTGATGAGCCAAGTATATTTTTGCCCGCGTAAAGCCATGAAAACAGAGTATTTGCTTACAGAAATAGGGGAGGGAGAGGGGGTAGGTGCCAAAATGCACTCTGAATGTCGTCACATCATGCCCAGCGGAAAAAAGTGCCGCGCCGCTGCACTCCGCGGTACCCCCTACTGCTACTTCCATACCAGCGTGCACCACGTCGCCAAAGCCAAACCTGAGCCCAAAAACGCGCCGCTCAAGCTCCCCGTCCTTGAAGATCGCTCCGCGATCCAGTTGGCCCTCGCCCAGATCTTCGACGCCCTTGCCAGTACGCGCATCGATGCGAAGCACGCCGGCCTTCTCCTCTACGGCCTACAGATCGCCTCGACCAATATCTCCGGCGACGCCTCCGTCCCCTCCGGCACCGTGATGAATGTAACCCGCACACGCAACGGCGGCGAGTTGGCGCCGCAGAAACTTGATTGCGACAGGCCCGAAGACTGTAAGCAATGCATAGGCCGCAACAGGTGCCTCCATTACCGCATCGTCCGAGGCCTCAGCGGAGGCATCCACCCCAACGAAGATCCCAACCTGAATCCCCCACACGAAGAGGAACAAGAAAGCGACCCTGACCGCGCCTGATCCCGCAGTCCCCTGGAGCTGGTTGCATAAATGGTCTCGTGAAAGGGCGCCAGTTAAGTGGCGAGTTCTAGAGTTCCAGAACGTTGTCTTCGATCGCCAGCCGCACATTGCCGTCGGATTTGGCCAGGCGGCGGACTGCTTCAGGCTTGTCCACCCTGGCTTTCAGCATCACAAGCGCCACGGGAACGCTGCGCCCGGCGCTCTTGATGGTATCCACAGCGGTTGCGCGGTCGATATTGCAGGCGCGCATCAGAATGCGAATGCCGCGCTCCACCAGCTTCGAGTTCTGCATGTGCACGTTGACCATCAGGTTTTCGTACACATAACCCAGCCGCGTCATCGCGCCGGTAGTGATCATGTTCAGGATCATCTTTTGGGCGCTGCCGGCTTTCAAGCGCGTCGATCCGGAGACGACTTCGGGGCCAACTTCGGCCACGATGGTGATATCGGCGGCGCCAGCCAACGGAGTTCCCTGGTTGCAGGTGACGGCTGCAGTGTGTGCTCCGCGGGCGCGCGCGTATGCTACTGCCGCGACCACGTACGGCGTGCGACCCGAAGCAGAGACGCCGACCACGACATCCTTGCGCGTGGGACGCCGCCGCGCGATGTCTCGCTGGCCCAGCTCTTCGGAGTCTTCATTCACTTCGACCGCGGAGGCCAGGGCCTTGGGTCCGCCAGCCATGATGTATTGCACCTGGCCGGGAGCAGTGGAGTAGGTAGGTGGACACTCTGAGGCGTCCAGCGCGGCAATCCGCCCGCTGGAACCGGCGCCGATATAGATCAACCGTCCGCCGTCGCGCAGGCTGCGCGCCACTTCGTCGATCACGTCAGCGATTTCAGGGATGGCTTTCTTGACCGCCGCTGCGACCTTGGCATCTTCATGGTTGATGATGCGTGCAATTTCGAGTGCGGATTTCGTGTCGAGGCCTTGGGAGGCTTCGTTTTGGCTTTCCGTCGTCAGTTCTTGAAGCAGTGCGGCCTGGTCGTTGTTGTTATCTTTTATCCGGGAGCCGGCCATTTCCTGCATCGTGGTGCTGGGTAGCATCGCGTCAGACCCCAGCCTTTATTGTATCTATAAATTCGCGCAAGCTGAAACATTTGTTCTGCCGTACCCCGCTTTGCAACCCCTCAAAGACGTCCTAAAGCGCTTCGCGGACGGCGTCATGAAAAAGCGGTCTGACCTCGCGGATGGATTGGCTCTGCCGATCCGGCCAGGTGCGGTTGGTCAGCAAAACCACGGCGACAGCCGCGTCCAGGTCGATCCACAGGGAGCAGCCGCTATAGCCAAGATGCCCGATGGAATGCCTTGCAAAATGCCTGCCTGAAGACGAAGGCTCCGATGGCGTATCCCATCCCAGCGCACGCGAACTGCCCTCAGGCGGTTGCCGTTCAGCAAACTGTTTCAATACGGCGGGGTCGAACAGAGAAGGATTTTCCTCGGAGCCGGCAGATCCTGCGCTGCGCACGATTGCGCCGGCAAAGCGCAGCAGGTCAGGGACATTGGAGAACAGTCCCGCGTGTCCTGCCACTCCATTCAGGACCCATGCGTTCTCATCCTGCACCTCGCCCTGGATGCGGCGATGGCGGAAGGTCGAGTCCTCTTCTGTCGGCGGAATCGCGGGCCGCATCGCCGGCGATGGGCAGAATCCAGTGGACGCCATGCCCAGCGGCTGGAAGACTTCGCGGCGTGTCCAGGTAGCAAGGTCTTCGTGGATTAGTACTCCAAGCGCCTCGCCGAGAAGGATGAAGCCGGGGTCGGAGTACTCGGCGTGTGTGCCCGGCGCGCTTCGGAGAGGCAACTCGAGGCAGGCTTGGAAGAGTGCAGCCGGCGTGGCCGCAGTCCGGAAAAACTCCACGTATCCCGGTAAGCCGGAATTATGGGCCAGAAGATGCTGCAATTGGACGGTGCGCGCCAAGTCTCCCGGTGCGCGACCGACCAAGAAGCCGGGCAGAAGTTCTCCCAGACGCGCCTCCAGTTCGAGTTGCCCGCGCCGGACCAGGAGCATGGCCGCAGCCGTAGTCGCCACAACCTTCGTCAAGCTCGCCACGTCATACACGGTCTCGGCGGCAACGGCAGGCGCGTCTTCTTCATAGCTGAATCGCCCCAAAGTTCCCTGGAGCACGATCTCATCGCCAAACAAAACACCAAACGCGCAGCCCGGAAAGGCTCGCGCCGCAATGGCATTCTCCAGGATCTGGAAGGCAGCGGCAAACCGGCCGGTCTGTCCGGAGGGCTTTTCGGCGGATGGAAGTCTTTCAGAAGTCATCGCTTTCTCGTAGGGTAACGCGCGCGGCTCTGGCACAGTGCAGGCTCTTTCACTTTTCGCCGCTGACGGTGCGATTTCAGGCTATCCTTGTGTCCGAGAGCGCCGTCTATTCCATAGGAGGTTTGTATGGCACCGCTGCGCGGATGGTTGCGGGCAGTTTGTTTCACGGGCCTTATCTCCGTTGGCATCGGCTACGGCATCGCCCAGACCGACAGCCAGCCTGACGGAGCGCCTGCAGTTCCCCCGCCGGCCGCAGCACAACCAGCACCCACGCCTGCCGCGAGCCCCGCCGCGCAGCCCGCGACGCCAGACACGCCCGCAGTCGAACCCGCCGCCCCGGCAAAGAAAACCTACACAGTGCCTGCGGGCACCAAGGTTCTTTTGCAACTGAAGAGCGCAATCAACACCCGCAGCGCCAAGGCGGGCGACGGCGTATATCTCATTTCAACTTTTCCTGTCGTGGTGGGGAACCGCGTGATGATCCCCAATGGAGTCTATGTGCAGGGTGTCGTCGATCGCGTCGAGCGCGGCGGGCGTGTCAAGGGCAAAGCCCAGCTCGACATGCACTTTACCTCCATCATCTTCCCCAACGGCTCGGTGGTGGAGATTCCCGGGGTTGTGGACAGTGTGCCGGGCGCAAAGAACCAAAGCGTGAAAGACAACGGGGAGGGAACCATCGAGCAGAACGGCGATAAAGGCCGCAATGCCGGGCGTGCGGCGGAAATCGCCCTCCCAACTGGTGCGGGTGCAGGCACAATCGGCGGAGCAGAATCAGGGCATCCCATTGAGGGCGGATTGACCGGCTTGGGCGTGGGTCTGGCTACCGTTGGAATCGTTTCGCTCTTCACGCGCAATGCCGATGTGGATATTCCTACAGGAACCCAGGTGGAGATGGTTCTGCAACGTCCGCTGCAATTGGAAGAGGAGAATCTGGCAGGAGTAGGCCCGCCTGGAGCCGCGCCGGCGCTGGTGCCGGCCTCCAAACAGCAAAAACCCATTACGTCGCATCGCCCCCGCATTATGTGCCCGCCGGGAAGCCTCGGTTGCGAGTAATCTAGATACAGATGCCTACGTTTCCCGACGATCCCGCCGTCTCCGATTCCTGCGTGACCTCTCATTCCGCCGTTGCTTCGCAAGCCGTGAATCCAGCACCCGCGGCGCCGCGCAAATCCATGGGCCTCATGCTCTGGTTGCGCGACCTGCTAGTCGCCACGGTAGCATCCGTTCTCATCATTACCTTTCTTTATCAACCGGTCCGCGTGGAAGGCACCAGCATGTTGCCGCGCCTTGAAGACCGCGATCGTCTGTTCATCAATAAGTTCGTCTATCACATCGCTGCCATCGAACGCGGCGACGTGGTGGTCTTCCGCTATCCGCGCGATCCAGAGAAAAGCTATATCAAGCGCGTCATCGCGCTGCCGGGCGACACGCTCCGTGTCGACCGTGGTCATGTCTACGTGAACGGGAACCTTTTGCACGAGCCCTACGTCCCGGCGGAATATCGGGACGACCAGTCCGTGCCGGAGATGGTAATTCCCGCTGAGAGCTATTACATGATGGGCGACCACCGGTCGATTTCGCAGGATAGCCGCTACTTCGGGCCCGTCGACCGCTCCCTCATCTACGGAAAGGCCGTCTTCGTCTATTGGCCGGCTCGCGATGTGGGCGTGGTGCACTAGAAGCCATGGAGTGCGCCTCGACACGTTTGATATTCGGAATTCCCTTCTTATCTGTAAGGGAAGTGCACGGTTTAAATGAAGACATCGAGAATGGAGTTCCTGCCAACATGCGCGAGAATGCTGAGATGGCCTGGCAAAATCAGCAGGGATGGGCACACTCTAAGCTGGTCTGCCAGGCAAAGATCGCATCCGGCATGCCATGCGCATGCCGACCAATCCCGCAATGGGACAATGCCCAAAAACACAATTGCATTACAAAAGTGATACTTTTCTCTTGCGACTCCCCACATTGCGTGCTAAGGTTCTCTCCATACTTCCCAGTATGCGTAGAGGTCAGGTGAAGAAGATCTCACCGGAACGTCAAACACCGTAATACGCCTTCGCCCCATGCGGGTGCGGCGGTGTTTATGTTCGTTGATATCGATCCTGTGACATGGGACCGACAGGCGCGAAGCGCACTCCAAATGCAACTCTAGAAAGTCGCCTTCTCAGTCCTGGCACAAGGCCATTACTGCAGGTCAATCCCGCCAAAAGCATCCTGCAACAGCTCAATCTCCGATGTCTGTTCTGATACCCCGAATTCGCACGATTAATGTCCGGCTCTCCGAAGAGGAATATCTGGAGTTGGAACGGTTCTGTGTAGCCAGCGGCGCTCGCAGCATTTCGGATCTTGTGCGCAACACCATCAACAGCCTGGTCACAAGCAGGAATCAAGACAACTCGCTGGCATCGAGCTTCATCAAGTATTCCGCGCATGTGAATGATTTGGAACTGAGGGTCAAGGAACTTGCCGCAGAGCTTGAATCGTTCCGGACCGGCGTCCAGCCTCATCATGCAAATGCGCCCGATGAGACCAACGCGACTGCCGAAACGCGTCCCATGGATGCAACTGAAACCTCGTCGGGCGCGGACCTATTGGAGCAGCCGTCGTCGGAGACCGCTTCATGACGATGGGGCAAAGAGTGTGAGGCAGCGGCCCGCCGCGGTACCCCCGCACTTCTACGGAATGGCCTTGAGCGGGCTTGTGCTCTTTGCCGCCAGTTCACTGTCCGCGGCGTCGTCAAGCGGACAACAGGGCGCCAATCAAGTAGCGAACGATTCCGATGCGTCGGCGCAAGCTTGCGATCTATCCATGTCTGGTTCTCCCTACATCCCGGTGGACAGTTGGATCTACCCAGCCGTGCTGCGGCTGTATTCGCTGGGCTTTCTGGATCATGTTTTTCTGGGCCTGCGTCCGTGGACGCGCGCCAGTTTGAGCCACATGCTGGAAGATACCGGCGTCAAGATCGAGGATGCGAAAGAAGGGCCGGTCACGGACGAGGGGAGGGAATTGTACGTTGCGCTGAATCGCGAGTTGCATCTCGATAGCGGCGATTCCTGTCCGGCGCGCGCGGGCGATTTGCATATCGAGTCAACTTATTCGGTGGTGCGCGCGATCAGTGGTACGCCCCTGCGCGACAGCTTTCATCTCGGCTCGACCATCGTCAACGACTACGGCCGGCCCTACGAGAACGGCTTCAACAACTATTCGGGCTTGAGTGGCTACGTGACCGCCGGCCGGTTCCTCCTCTACGCGCGTGGCGAGTTTCAGGGCGCGCCCTCAACCGCGGGTTATTCGGCGGCCTTGTATCAGGCGTTGGCAATCGTAGACGCAACCGTCGACCCCATCACCGGTCTAGCCTACGGTAATCAAGCCACCATTCCTTTGGGTCCAATCGGCTCGGCTACCCAGGGACGCTTTCTCGAGGCATACCTTTCCTATCAAGTTCTGCATCATATCGTTTCATTCGGCAAGCAGGACGAGTGGCTGGGGCCGGCGCGGGGCGCCAGCATGGCCTACTCGAACAATGCCGCAAACATCTATGCGTTTCACATCAACCGCATCGAGCCGTTGTACATCCCATTTCTCTCAAGATTTACCGGGCCCTTCCGCTATGAGTTTCTGGTGGGCGCGCTACGCGGTCACACGTTGATGCCGAATCCGCTTTACGCCAACAACCCTGCGGTTCAACAAAACGTCATCAGCCCCGGCAACCCCTGGGTGCACCTGGAGAAGATCAATTTCCGGCCCACGAAAAACCTCGAGTTCGGCTTCGAGCGTACCGTCATCTGGGGTGGTAAAGGCCACTCGCCAGTCACTATTCACACTTTTTTAGTGAGTTTCTTCAGCACCTATTCTCCCGCCACCCCAGTAAAGGACGGCCGGGACGATCCCGGCGCCCGTTTTGCTTCGTTTGACTTCTCCTACCGGCTCCCTTTCGTACGCAACTGGCTTACGCTGTATAGCGACTCCGAACTGCACGACGACGTATCTCCCATCGACGCACCCCGGCGCGCCTCTTGGAGGCCGGGCCTCTATCTCTCGCATATACCCGGCGTGCCCAGGCTGGACCTGCGAATCGAAGCCGCCACCACCGACCCCTCCAATTCAAACTCCGCTAGTCAGTACGGTCACTTCATGTACTGGGAGGGCCTTGAGAGGCAGGGCTATACGAACCAGGGCCAGCTTTTCGGAGACTGGATCGGGCGCGAGGACAAAGGCGGCCAGGGCTGGATCACCTATCACTTGAGCGGCAATGAATGGCTTCAGGCGGGCTTCCGCAGTCTGAAGGCCACCACGTATTTCATCCCCGGCGGCACAACCCTGAATGACATTAACTTTCAGGCGGTCAAACGCATTGGCCGGGACTTTGAGATCAACGGCAACTTCGCTCTTGAGCACTGGAAAGCCCCGATCTATCTTCCCGGCCAGCACGCTGTGACCACCACAACCATCCAAATCACCTGGTTTCCGGAGCGCAAGATTGGCTTTTGAAATTTCGGGCGCAGGCTCTGGCTCTATCTCTTTTATCGAATCAACACTCTTGGCAGAGAAGCTTCTAAAACCATGACCAATAAACTCCTGATCTTCTTGTTCCTATCCGGCTCCATTTGCGCCGCGCAATCGGATTTCAACACGCCTCCGGCTCAAACGGTCACTTGTCCTCTCGCCGTGGGCCCGGTTTCCGCGGCCGAAGCAGATCAATGCCCTGCGGAGACCGACATGGCTCCCACAAATGGACCGGGGAAATATCCTGCTCGAACAAACACAAACCTCACCCCCGCTACCACTCCAGGTCCAACTGAAGCTGCACCCGCACCCGGTACGAGGCCTGTACCATCCACACGGGTGATTGGTCCGATCACCACGCGATCCGAATTCGAGATGTTCGCAGAAGATGCCGCCGGGCGCAGGCTGCACGTGTATGGCAGGCAGTTATTCGACGAAGGTCCCACGACCTTTGCTCCTATGGATCACATTCCGGTGCCCGCCGATTACGTGTTGGGCCCTGGCGACCAATTGCTAATACGGGTATGGGGAAAGATCGACCTTGATGGCGGCATGACCGTGGACAGGGATGGCCAGATTTTCATTCCGAAAGTGGGAAGCTTAAGGGTGGCCGGATTGCGCTATGAACAACTCGAGAGCTATCTGCGCGCGGCCATCGGCAATCTCTACAAAGGCTTCGAACTAAGCGTGACCATGGGCAAGCTTCGCTCTATCCAGATCTTCGTTCTGGGAAGCGCAAGGCAACCAGGAGCATATACGGTCAGCTCTCTCAGCACGCTCGTCAATGCGCTCTTTGCCTCCGGCGGCCCTTCCGCCACAGGGTCGATGCGGCACATTCAGTTGCGCCGTGACAATCGTGTCGTCGCCGACTTCGACATCTACGACCTCCTGCGAAGGGGCGACAAATCGCACGATGTCCAGTTACTCCCGGGAGATGTGATCTATATTCCGCCCGCCGGCCCGCAAGTTGCGATCATAGGGAGTGTCAACGAGCCGGGGATTTACGAATTGAAGGGCGAAACTACGATCGCAGCCGCGCTCGGCGACGCCGGCGGGCTCACCAATCTGGCCGAGGTTGATCGCGTTCTCCTCGAAAAGATCGAGAATCACAGAAGACGAGGGGTCGATGACTTCTCCCTGGATGCATCGGGACTCGAGCGCAAACTCAAGGATGGGGACATGCTGCGGATATTCCCCATCTCGCCGCAGTTTGAGAACGCCGTAATGCTGCGCGGCAATGTCTTTCAGCCAGGCCACTTCCCCTGGCACGAAGGCATGCGGGTCTCGGATCTGATTCCGTCGCGCGATTTTCTGATTACCCGCAGTTATTGGTACCAGGAAGGCCATTTGACTGAGAGCGCACCCGCCGGCCGCAGTTGGGGGGAGGAAAACGGCGTTCGCCGTAATCTGCGAGGCGCGGGCGTTCCGAACCAGGAATACGGAGCGGATGGCAATCCGCACAATGCAGGCGCTCCGAACCAGGAATTCGGGACGGGCGGCAATGCGCGCGATGCAGGCGCTCCGGACCAGGAATACGGGACGGCCGGCAACGCGCCCGGCGGAAGCGAGCTTAACCCGCAAAACGGCACGCCGGTACATGTACCAATCGATATCATGACCGATCTGGTCCGGAACACCGCGGAGATCAACTGGGACTATGCCTCTATCCAGCGTCTCGATGAGCAGGATTTGAGCACCCACCTGATTTCCTTCAACCTGGGGAATGCCATTGGCAACCCTGCATCCGCCGATAACCAGTTCCTGAAGCCCGGCGATGTGATCACGATTTTTTCGCGAAGCGACCTGCCCTTGCCGACCGACAAACACGCGACATTTGTACGGGTGAGCGGGGAGGTCAATGCCCCAGGGGTATATCGCGTGGAACCGGGCGACACGCTGCGCAACGTGGTGGAACGCGCCGGGGGGCTCACTTCGCACTCCTATCTCTACGCCTCGCAGTTAACGCGCGTCTCGACCCGCCAGGCCGAGGAACAGCAACTCCAGGTCTCCATCGCACAGATGCAGAGAGAACTCACGTCGCGCTATGCGGCCGCTCCCTCCGGAGGCACGACGAGCGCCGCCGAGCAGCAAATGCAGATGAGCACTCAGCAGGCCGCCATCGCCCAGCTCGGGGCAGTGAAGCCCACGGGCCGGATCGTTCTCGACATGAAGCCCGGCGCCAGCACCGTCTCCGATATTCCAAACTTGACTCTCGAAGATGGCGACAGTTTCTATATTCCACCCCGGCTCAGCACGGTTCAGGTCGCAGGAGCGGTGTACAACGAGAATGCCTTTCGGTATCAGCCCAGGAAGCACCTATCCGCGTATCTCAACGATGCCGGCGGCCCCACCCGGCAAGCCGACGCAAAGCGCATCTTCCTGGTCAGGGCGGACGGAACCGTCATCAGCAGGCAAAGTCACGGCCAGTTCTGGCACACCGACTTTGAAAGCACGGTCCTTTTGCCCGGGGACGCAATCATTGTTCCCACCAAGCTGAAGTCGCCGAATAACTTCATGCAACAGCTTCCATACATGGTTCAGACGCTTTCGCAAACGGCCATGACGGGGGCCGTCATCGGCTCGACCTTCTGACATTCGAATCCAGCCGGCGCGAGCGGAACGAAAAAGCAAGCTCGCCAGCAACCTGGCCCCCTACGGGATCGCGGAGCGTGCATCGATCCATACCGGAATGAAGAGGCAATCCTGGCGCGAAGCCAAACCCATCGCGCGAGTGTCAGGAACACATTCTGCCCCTCAACTTGGGCCGGGCCGGATAGTACCTCAGTAATTAGCGTGTTCTAAGCGATCTTTCAGTTATTGCGAACTGCAGTTGCAACACTTTTCCTCATCGCGTTCGGTCAAGACGAGGAGCCGTCGCGTGCCTGAATTCGGCACTCGACCCTCTCATTGGAGGAAACGGCCATCTGGCCCTCGTCTCACACACCAGATCATCCTTATCCAGAATCGCGAAAATGAAGAGGAACAAATAATGCGCAGCAGATTTAGAAGCATGTTGAGGAGCAGCGCGATGCGTTGGCTCTTCGTATGGGCCGCACAAGGTTGCATCTTTGCACTCTCGGGATTCGTAGCTTTTCTGTTACGGTTCGACTTCGGGCTTCCGCAGTCTTGCCTCCGTTATTTCGTTTATGCGCTTCCGGTCTGGATTGCCGTCAAAAGCGTGATATTCCAGGCCTCGAATTTGAATCGCTGGGGACTGCGGTATGTAACGATTGCCGATGTCCACAGGATCGTCATTGCGAACTGTGCCGGATCGCTGCTGAGCTGGGCGATCATTGTTTACATTGCCCCCGCGGGTTTCCCGCGTTCCATTTATCTAATCGACCTCATTATTTCTCTCTTGGGCACGGCTGGATTGCGTGTCGTGGTTCGCATGGTAGCTGAAGCCATACATGGCGGGCAGGGAATTGGACAGGAGAAGAGAACGCTCATCTACGGAGCCGGTGACGCCGGCATTACTCTGCTCAGGGAGATCCGCAACAATCCCAAACTGGCGTATCACGTTTGCGGATTTCTCGATGACGGCCTGGACAAAAAGGGGTTACTCATTAGTGGTATAGAAGTGCTTGCAGGCGGGGACGAAATAAAGTCACTCGTAACCAAACACAATGTCGCGATCATTCTGATTGCCATTCCCTCGGCCACGGGCGTCGAGATGACCAGGATACTGGAGTTGTGCCACGCCGCGGGTGTGGAGTCGAAGACCGTACCCGGACTCGGAGAGGTGGTCGAAGAGTGCGGCCTGGTTGGCCAGATTCGTGAAGTTGCAGTCGAAGATCTTCTTGGCCGCAACCCGGTCCGGCTTGAAGTAGGCCGAATTCGCGAAGTCCTCAAGGGCAAGGTCGTTCTCGTGACCGGGGCCGCGGGTTCCATTGGTTCCGAGCTTTGCCGGCAGATTGCGCGCTTTCAACCTGCTGGAATCGTAGGCTTTGAAATTGCCGAGTCTCCCCTGTTCGAGATCGATCGCGAAATGAAACAGAGGTTCCCGCAGATCCCCTTCTACCCCGAGATCGGGAACGTGCAAAACCGCGCCCGCCTGGACGATGTACTCCGCCAATACCGGCCCACTATCGTTTATCATGCCGCAGCGTATAAGCACGTTCCCCTCATGGAGACGCACGTCTTCGAGGCCGTGGAGAACAATGTTCTGGGGACCTACAACCTCGCCCTCGCCGCGACCAAACACGGTGTCGAGGATTTCGTCCTGATTTCCTCCGACAAAGCCGTCCGCCCCACCAATATCATGGGCACCACCAAGCGCGTCGCTGAACTCATTCTGCTGGCGCTGCAAAACGGCCGAACCCGCTACGTTGCGGTGCGTTTCGGCAACGTGCTCGGCTCGAACGGCAGCGTGATCCCGATCTTCAAGAAGCAAATCGCGGCCGGGGGGCCGGTCACCGTGACGCATCCCGAGATGCGGCGCTTCTTCATGACCATTCCCGAGGCGTGCCAGCTGGTTTTGCAGGCATCGGCGGTGGCGACGGGCGGCCAGATCTGTGTTCTGGATATGGGACAGCCGGTCAAGATCGTCGACCTGGCCCGGAATCTGATTCTGCTGTCCGGCCTGAAGCCGGAGAAAGATATCAAAATCCAATTCACCGGAATGCGGCCCGGCGAAAAGCTCTACGAAGAACTCAGTACACTTCTCGAAGACACGATTCCAACCGAGCATGAGAAAGTGCGCATCTTCGTGGGCAACGGTGTGCCGGAAGGTAACGTCCACAGGTGGCTCGATGAACTTCGCGATCTATGTGCAGCGCGCGATACGGGCCGCCTCATGATTGCCCTCAAAGAAATCGTTCTGGACTACAGCCCCAGCGCTGACTTGCTGAGACGCGTTGTTGAAGCCACGGACCACAGGCCGCACGTTTCCGTTCTTGAGCGGCCGCATATCGGCCATCAGGCAGAAGCGCCGATTTGTTGAGGGTATCCGTACCGCGGCGAGGTCCGCAAAGAGAACGCTATCCGTTACGAGTTCCGCAAACGGCTCCACCAATATGTGAGCGGTTCCGGCAGAGCCGCCCGGCTGGCGAACGCGAATTGCATCTTCCTGATCAGCGCTGATAGAGCGTGTGCGGCCGGTGGAGCCACGGCTCGCGCTGGCCGGGCGGGCCGATGGGAGAGACGTCCGTGATCACCGAGATCAATTCCCAAACTGCTATGAATGCCCATACTTACTCCGATCCAGAAGTCGATGTGCAGAAGATGCGCCAACAGAATCCTGCGACTGACCAATCCGAAGCTGTAAAGCAGCCGGTAACTCCGGGGACAGACAACGCCACGATGTTCGGCGTCACCGCTCTGGTGATCGGTATTCTTACCCAACTCGCCAGCCGCAAGCGGATGATTCTAAGCGTGACCGGCGGGGCCATGCTCGTGGGCCTGCTCTCGAGCCTGCTGCTGCCTGTCCGGTATACGTCGGTGACCAGGATCATGCCGCCGCGGCAGACCCAGTCCACCACCGCAATAATGAACAGCGTGCCGGGTATCGCGGCGATGGGCGACGCCATGTCGGGCGGACTGAGCCTGCGCGATCCCAATGCAATCTATGTAGATCTGATGAAGTCCCGGCCGGTGGCGGATGCCATCATCGATCGCTTCAACCTCATGCAGGTCTATCGCGACAAAAACCGCACCGACACGCGCCGGGATCTGGCGGAGAATACGGCGATCGTATCGGAGATGAGCGCTCTCATCTCTATATCCGTTACGGACAAGGACAAGAAGCGCGCGGCCGACATCGCCAATGCCTACACCGAACAGCTCCGCGCTCTGAGCAAGATCATCTCGGTCACGGAGGCTTCCAAGCGGCGGCTCTTCTACGAAGAACAGTTGAAGAATCAGAAAGAAGTGCTGGTGGGGGCCGAACTTGCCTTCCAGCAGGTTCAACTCGAAAAAGGCGTAGTCCAGTTGGATGCCCAGGCCAAGGCCATGATCGAGGGGCTTGCCACGCTCCGCGCACAGGTCGCGGCCAAGCAGGTCGAAGTCCAGGCCCTGCGTTCCTATTCCACCGAACACAATCCGGACGTGCAGTTGGCAGAGCAGGAGCTGGCCGCGACGCAAGCTGAGGTTGCGCGCCTCGAACAGAGCAACCCCTCTCCCGAGATTGCCAGCCTAGGTTTCAAAAACATCCCCGGCGCTGGCGTGGAGTATCTTCGCGCCCAGCACGAACTGCTGTATCAGCAGGCCCTGTACGACATGCTGATGAAACAATACGAAGCCGCCAAGCTGGATGAAGCCAAGGAGGCGGCCGTCATCCAGGTCGTCGAGCCGGGGATCGAGCCGGAGCGGAAATCGTCCCCGCATCGCATGCAGATTGTCCTCCTGTCTGCGATAGGAGGCTTTCTGGTCTCCTGTTTCCTGACTTGGGCACTGTGGTGGCGAGGCGTGGCGCGAACGGACCCGGAAACCGCCGCCGCAATTCGCAATCTACAGTGTGCCCTGCGGAGACCGATCTAGCCCGGCTGTCGCCCCATCGCGGGCAATGATCCAACCGCGGGCGGAGGCCGTTTCACAGCTCTCCGCCACTACCGTCAAATCGCTCCTGCGGCAGCATTCCGGTCCGGTTGCTGCCTGTTCCTTCAACGTGTCCGGCACGGGACCAGCCTGGGAGATGCAATGAACTCACATACTTTTGCTGGTAAACGCCTGCTTATCACGGGAGGTACCGGCACCTTCGGCAACGCGGTGGTTGAGATGGCGAGCCATGCCGGCTTCGGTGAGATTCGCATCTTCAGCCGCGATGAGAAGAAGCAGGACGACATGCGGAGGCGGCTGAAGAACAGCGCCATCAAGTTCTATCTGGGCGACGTACGCAATTACGACGGTGTTCTGCAGGCCATGCGTGGCGTAGACCTGGTCTTTCATGCGGCGGCGTTGAAGCAGGTTCCTTCCTGCGAATTCTTCCCCATAGAGGCCGTCCAGACCAATACCCTCGGCGCCGAGAATGTGATGAACGCAGCCCTCGCATCCCGGGTGAGCAAGGTCATCGTCCTGAGCACCGACAAGGCGGTGTATCCGGTCAACGCCATGGGGATGTCCAAGGCGCTGATGGAAAAGTGCATGGCGGCCAAGGCCCGCATGCACCAGGACTCCCCGACCGTGTTTTGCGGCACCCGCTACGGAAACGTGATGGGCTCGCGGGGATCGGTGATACCGCTGTTTCTGAGCCAGATCCAATCCGGGGAACCTCTTACTGTAACCGATCCTGAAATGACCAGGTTCATGATGACCATCGAGGGCGCGGTGGAACTGGTGCTCTACGCATTCGAGCACGGCAGGCCGGGGGACATCTTCGTTCGCAAGGCTCCGTCGGCAACCATCGGCACCCTGGCCAAAGCGATCGAGCAGATCTTCGATACCGAGAAGAGCTATCGGGTCATCGGCACGCGTCACGGCGAAAAACTGTACGAGACTCTGATGAACCGCGAGGAGATAGCGCGCGCCGAGGATCTTGGAGACTACTACCGGATATGCGCCGATACGCGCGACCTGAACTACTCCTCCTACTTCAGCGAGGGCAAGCACGAGATATCCGAGGCCGAGGACTATCACTCCCATAACTCCGCGCGCCTCAATCTGGAGGCGATGACGGCGACGCTCCAGGGTCTGGCCTGCGTGCAGGAAGCACTGAGCGGAAGGATGTTGCCGGCGTGATCAGGGTTCTTGTCACCGACAGCCGCTGCTTTCTCGGCCGCAACCTGCTGGCGCATTTGCGCGAGCGGCGGGATTGCGACACCTTTGCCGCCGATCGGGAGACTTCTCCGGCCGAGCTCGAGCGGCAGTTGGCCGTCGCGGATGTGGTGTTTCACGTCGGCGGCGTTTGCCGGTCAGAGAACCACGCTGAGTTTGAGCGGGTGAACGCCGGACTGACCAGGCGGCTTTGCGTTTGCTTGCGGCGCGCAGGCCGCGCGGCGAAGATCGTGTTCGAGTCCTCGATCCAGGCAGATCTGCCCAATGCCTACGGAACCAGCAAGGCGCATGCGGAAGATGCCTTAAGGGAGTTTGCCGCAGCTACCGGAGCCAGGGTCAGGATCTTCCGCCTCAAGGGTCTGTTCGGCAAGTGGTGCCCGCCCAATTACAACTCGGTGACGGCGACGTTTTGCCATAACATTGCCCATGATCTGCCGATCGCCATCTCCGATCCTGCCCATGAGGTGGAGCTCAACTACGCCGACGACATCGTCGCTGCGTTTCTCGAGGAACTGGAGAACGACGCTCCCGAGCTGCCGCAGATTGCCTGCACCCGGCTGCGCCTGGATGATCTGGCCGGCCGCATTCAGGCATTTCATGAGATGGGAGCGACCTTGAGACTGCCGGATTTCGCGGATCCCTTCTGCCGGGCTCTTTATGCAACCTATCTGTCCTACGTTCCCAGCCACACCAGGCAGCGGAATCTGGATGTCAGGACCGACACGAGAGGCAGTCTGGCGGAATTCATTAAGTCTGAACACAGCGGGCAGATCTTTGTGTCGCGAACGGCCCCAGGCGTGACCCGCGGCAACCACTATCACCATACCAAGGCGGAGAAGTTCCTGGTCGTCGAAGGCGAAGGTTTGATCAGGATGCAGCCGATGGAGGGCGGGCCGGTGGATGAGTACCAAGTGGAGGGAAGCAGGTATCAGGTGATCGATATTCCGCCCGGGTTCACTCACTCCATCCGCAATATCGGCCGGGGCGAAATGGTGACTTTGTTCTGGTCGAGCGAAGTGTTCAACCCCGACCGTCCGGATACCTATTATCTTCCCGTTGGTGAAGGGCGGCTGGCGCTCGATGGACGGGTACCAGCCGGCAGTTGAGAGAAAACATTCCAAGCGGCACCCTGGAGAAACCATGAAAGTTGTGAGCATTCTTGGCACCCGGCCGGAGATCATCAAGATGTCGCGGGTGATGGCGGTTCTGGATCGATACACGGAGCACACCATTGTCCACACCGGCCAGAATTACGATTACGAGTTGAATCAACTCTTCTTTGAGGACCTGGAAGTACGCCGGCCCGACCATTTCCTTGAGGCGGCCGGAAAGACCGCGGCAGAGACCATCGGGTTGGTGATTGCAAAGTCAGACAACCTGTTCGCCGAGCTCCGGCCCGACGCGGTCCTGATCCTGGGCGACACCAACAGCGCCCTGGCCGCCCTGCCCGCCAAGAGGAGAAGGATTCCCGTATTCCACATGGAGGCCGGAAATCGCTGCTTCGACGACCGCTCGCCCGAGGAGATCAATCGGCGCATTGTGGACCATACCAGCGATATCAATATGCCCTACAGTTCCATCTCCCGGGAATACCTGCTGCGCGAGGGCCTGGCGCCGGACCGCATCATCAAGACCGGGAGTCCCATGTATGAAGTGCTCCACCATTACCTGCCTAAAATCCGCGCGTCGTCGATTCTTGAGCGTTTCGGTCTGGAGAGCGGAAAGTACTTTGTTGTGAGCTGCCATCGCGAGGAGAATGTCGACCAGCCGCGCGCACTGGAACGGTTCGTGGCCCTGCTCAATTCGCTGGCCGCCGAATACGAACTGCCTCTGGTCGTCTCCACGCACCCCAGAACCAGGAAGCGGCTGAACGAACTCGGTGCGCTGCTGAGCCCTCTTGTGCAACTGCGGGAGCCCGTGGGTCTTTTCGATTTTGTGCATCTGGAGATGAACGCCAGGGCCACGCTCTCCGATAGCGGGACCATCACCGAGGAATCCTCCATTCTCGGATTTCCGGCGCTGAGTCTTCGCGAGATGCATGAGCGTCCGGAGGGCATGGAGGAGGGAGCTGTGATGATGACCGGCTTTAACGCGACGCGGGTGCGCGAGGGGCTGAGGATTCTCGCCGATCAGTCCGATGCCCAACTGCGAACCGTGCTCGAATACACGGTTCCCAACGTCTCGCAAAAGGTTCTGCGCATCATCGTCAGCTATGTGGACTACGTGCACAGGAATGTGTGGCACGAGTTTACGCCCGGAAGTTAGGCGATGAAGATTCGATGCAGAGACCGATCAAGTTTCAAATGATAAGACGAAACATTCTCGCCAATATGATCGCCCGTGCCTGGGGCGTCATCTCGGTCTATCTGTTCGTGCCTCTGTATCTCCGCTTCCTGGGGATCGAAGCTTACGGAATTGTCGGGTTCTATTCCACGTTGCTGGCGGTGCTGGCCTTCGCGGACATGGGATTCACGGCGACCCTGAACCGGGAGATGGCGCGGCTTTCAGTGCGCAAAGACGCTGCCGCCGAAATGGGCGATCTGCTGCGCACCTACGAATCGGCCTATATCTGCATCTCTTCCGCTCTGGCCGTTGCCATCTGGGCCCTGGCGCCGGCCATTGCCACCCACTGGCTGCGCTCCCGGGTTCTGTTGCCGCACGAAATGGCGGCAGCAATCCGCTTGATGGGAGTCGCCATCGCGCTTCAGTTGCCCTCCGCACTTTATATCGGAGGGCTGATGGGGCTGGAGAAACAGGTCCGTTCCAATACCATCACCATTACAACCTCGATATGCAGGAGTCTCGGCGCGGTTCTGGTGCTATGGCTGGTCTCTCCAACCATCTTCGCCTTCGCCGCCTGGCAGCTGATCTCGAACGTCGGCTATTGCTCTGCCGCGCGTTTCGGTCTGTGGCGCGCCCTGCCTCCCCGCGCCGACCAGTCCCGGCCACATTTTCGCTGGCAGGCGTTTCGCAACACCTGGCATTATGCCCTGGGCATGGCCGGAATGGCAGCCGTTTCCGCGCTCCTGGCCCAGGCCGACAAGCTGACGATTAGCAAGATGCTCCCCCTCGAGATGCTGGGATACTATACGCTTGCCGGCGCCCTGGCATCGGCTCCGCTGATACTGGCCAGCCCCATCGCTCTGGCCGTTTTCCCGCGCCTCACGGCGCTGGTTGCCTGCCAGAATTCCAACGGGGTTCGGCGCCTCTACCATCGCACCTGCGCTCTGGTTGCCGCGGCCGCCATTCCCGTGAGCATGACCCTGGCGTTGTTTGCGGGCGACTTCGTCCGCGCCTGGACCGGCTCGGCGGCGGCCGCGCAACGAGCAGCATTGCCCGCCTCCTTGCTGCTCGGAGGTCAACTGCTACAGGCCATTCAAGCTGTTCCGTGCTATCTCGCTCTTGCTCATGGCTACGTCAAGTTGAACTTGTATTTCAACATTGCCTCTCTGCTCCTGCTTGTGCCTCTATTGTTTTTCATGGTGACCAGATTCGGCATTGTGGGCGCGGGACTATCGTGGCTGATCGTGACGCTTTGCACGATGGCGCCCTTCATGGTTCTGCTGCACCGGCGCTTCCTGCCCGGTGAACTTCGCAACTGGCTGCTCGGCGATCTGTTCCGCCCCCTGCTGGCCACGTTGCCTGTGGTTCTGCTGGCTCGCCTGCTCGTGCCCGTACCTTCGTCGCGACTGCTCACCATGGGCCTGATCGGCGCGGTCTGCAGCATGGCGGTGCTGGCCGCGGGATGGTCCGTACCGGAGTTGCGCGCGGAATTCATCGCCAGGACCCGCGGACTGTTCTGGAGATCCTATGCCCACCAGTGAATTGGCAGCGCATGACGCGCTCGGGGAAACACGGAATGGCAGCCTGGGACTGCGGTCGCGTCCGATCCACGCAGTCTGGTACGGGGGCCGCGGCGGCAGCGGCGGTTTGATCTGCTATCTCAAAGGAGTGCTCGCCATTCCCGCAGAGTCCTCCGGCGTCCGCATCACCCTGGTGTGCAGCCCCGCCCTCGCAAGCGAACTCGGGGAATTGAACGCTGCCGTCCGCGTAATCACCGTGCCCTCTCTGGAGAAGGCCATCTCGGCGCAAATGTGGGAGCAGATACACCTGGGCAGATTCATGCGCAGTCTGGGGCCGGACGTGCTGTTCTGTGTGTCAGGCAGCCCGCGCTCGCTTCCCGCCGGCGTACCGGTGATCGCGGCATGCCACAACATTTTATATTTCGACAAAACGGAGTACCGCAAATACCGCTATTCCAGGCTTTGGTGGAGATTCATGCGGAGATTGAACCGCAAGCTCCGTGCGCTCTACCCCAAAACCGCTGGCGTCATCTTTACCTCGCCATATTCGCAGGAACTCGTGCTACGCCAGCTTCCCGGCATCAGGCGGCGGACCGTCATTGCCAATGGCGTGGAAGCGGCCTTCCTCGCCGACAGTCCGGTGCCAACCATCGATCGCGCGCCGCGCAACATTCTTTATGTGTCGACCGTGTACCTCTACAAGTACCAGGGTAACGTGGTGAAGGCGGTCAAGCAGTTGCGCGAGTCTACGGGCGAAGATTATCAACTCTGGCTGGCCGGAAACGCCGATGAAGATCCGCTGGGCAGGAGAGAGCTTCTGCGGGTCATCGAGCAGGAGGGGGCGGACGCATTCACCCGCTTGCTGGGCAATATCAGCCACGATGCCTTGCCTGCCTTGCTCCGCAGAGCAGACCTATTCGTCTTTGCTTCATCATGTGAAGCCTTTGGCATTACTTTGCTGGAAGCCATGGCATCGGGGCTCCCGGTGGCCTGCTCGAACCGGTCCGGCCTGACTGGTCTGCTGCGTGATGCAGGCGAGTACTTCAACCCCGAAGACGCGACTGAGATCGCCTCCGCGCTCGCTCGCCTTTGCGGCGACAGTGCTATACGGCGCGAGTATGCGGAGCGCGCCATGCGCTATGCCCGCGAGTTCTCATGGTCCGGTTGCGCAGAGGAGACATTTGCCTTCCTGCGGGACATTGCAGTCTCTGCGCAGGATCACCGGCACGCTTGAGGCAGACACGCCTACGAACCAACACATGTTGAATTCAGTCAATCCGAGAGTGCTGGTCATTAGTCACCGCGCGTTCAACGATAAGGGCGCAAGCGGCAACGCATTGGCCTCGTACTTCAAGCACTGGGACGCGGACGCGCTTGCGGAGCTCTATTTTTACGCCGAGCTGCCCTGCGGCCCCATGTCCGGCAAGTGTCGCGAATATTATCAAATCACCGATTTCGACGCGCTGAGGAGCGCTCTGGGGCGGCCTGCCTGCGGCCGCACCCTGGGGGGCGCTGACATCGCCGCGGCCGTTGAGGAGAACGAATCCGGTCCCTCTCGCCTGCAGCAGTTGGTGTACGAGTTCGGCCGGAAGAAGCACCCGAGCGTAATGCTTCTGCGCGATGCGATTTGGCGGGCGGCTCATTGGCGAACTCCCGCATTCAACCACTGGGTGGACAAATTTCGGCCCGAACTGATCTTCCTGGTCGGGGGGGATTACACCTTTGCGTACGATATCGCAAGCCATGTTGCCAGACGATGCGACATCCCTCTGGTCGTGTTCATGGGCGATGACTGGTACGGTGTCTCGCGCTTTTCGCTCTCTCCGCTCTACTGGCTGCATAAGGCGCTCCTTCGCCGCACCATGCACCGCGTCGTGGGCTCCGCCGCAAGGCTCTTCACGGCCTGCGATCAAATGAGCGAAGAGTATCAGCGAATCTTCAATGTCGAATCGACGACCCTGCCCACGGCATGTGGCCCGATCGCACCGGAGCCGGTATTGGGCGCCGGCACTCCAGTCGAGTTGTCGTATATCGGTAAAGTCTCTCTCGGCCGCTGGACCACGCTACGCAAAATCGGCGAAGCGCTCGCCGAAATCAACGCGCCACAGCAGCGAGCCAGGCTGCGGATCTACTCCACAGAGCGCCTCAATCGTCGCATGTTGAAGCGGCTAAGCATCCCTGGGGCGATGGAGTTTATGGGGGGGCTTAGCGCATTGGAAGTCCGCCGGGTTATAGAGAGGTCCGACATCCTTGTACATGTCGAATCCATGGATAAGGTGAACCGTAAACTGACGCGGCTGTCTCTTTCCACCAAGATTCCGGAGTATCTGGCCAGCGGCAGATGTATCTTCGTCGCCGGGCCGGCTGAAGTGGGTTCGATCCGGTATGTCCAGGATCACGAGGCGGGAGTGGTCGTTACCGACATGGAGGCGCTTCGCGAAAATCTGAAAGCTTTGATTGCCAACCCGGAACTGCGGCGGCGCCATGCTCTCAATGGTCTGCGACTGGCGCACCAGAGACACGACGCCAAAGTCATTGGCGATCTTCTGGACGCCGCTCTCGGCGGCGTGGTCGGTAGCACGATCTGCGCCCCCTCAGCATTAGCCGCAGCGAGGCAGTGAAGCCCGGCCGGCGACCAGTGCGAAGGCCCACATCGTGGCGATCGTCTGACTGTTTTGCTTCTCGCCTTCACTTTGGCCAGAAGCATAAGTACCTCAATCCGTCAGCCTTCCAACGTTCCATGAAAGAAAGGGCGAGAAACTCTGGACACCGCCTGTCCAGCGAAGAGAGATATGCAGAGTTTGTCTAGAAAGATACGCCAGCAACTGATTCCCAGCCTTCACGGTGTCTTTGCTCTGGGGCAGAGATTCGGGGTGGATATCCTTCCCCGGCATTTCTATTCGTCGATTCCCGATATCCGTCAACTGCGGCGCAGCGAGTCGTGGAAGCTGCCCTCTGTGATGACCGGCGTGGCCGGCGCCGATATCGAATCGCAAATGTCGTTTCTTCAAGGGTGCTGTCTGCCGCCGCTTCAGGATCGCCTGAGTCAAGGTGGGATTTACGAGCATTCCTGTAGAGAGAACGCCGCGCCGGGCTATAGCCAGATCGACAGCGACTTTCTGTATTGCTTTATTGCGACCAAACGTCCCCGGAAGATTGTGCAGGTAGGCTGCGGAGTATCCACCGCAGTGATCCTGCTGGCGGCCAAAGAGGTGGGCTACAGCCCGCAGATCATCTGCATCGATCCATTTCCAAGCCAGTACCTGACACGCGCAGCAGAGCAGAAACGCATTGAGCTGATCGCGATCCCCGCCCAGGAAGTGGACCTCGAAGTATTTACTGGTCTTGATGCCGGAGACTTTCTATTCGTCGACTCCACTCACACCGTGCGCACAGGCAGCGAAGTGAACCGGATCATTCTGGAAGTGCTCCCGCGTCTGTGCTCTGAGTGCTTTGTGCATTTCCATGATATCTACTTCCCTTATGATTACGGGCCAACTGTTATGAACACGCTGTTCTTTTGGGAAGAGAGCTCATTACTACACGCATTCTTGATCGACAACAAGCGGTACGCTATTGCGGTTTCGTTCAGCATGTTGCACCACGCCTGCCCAGAGCGTTTACAATCGCAACTCCCTAACTACCGGCCCACTCCACTGCACCACGGGTTGCGCACGACCGCTGCGGGCTTTGGGCATTTCCCTGCTGCAACCTATCTCGCCGTTACGTAGTGGAGAAGTGGAGGCTGGTCAGCAAAACTCCGGCCGCGCCGGCGCGCGTCGTCAGACTCTGCGTCATCTCGCGCCCGCTGCTGACGACTTGATCTCCATCTCGGACACACGCTATGGTCAGTGAGCACTGCTTGCCATTCCAACCCGCGCGAATTTCCGTTGCTCGGAGCGAAACCTCTCTGAGGCGTCGGGAAGCCTGCTGGCGTTTTTTCTATCGCCTGACCAGCATCCTTCCCGCGACCGCCATTGTGCTGATGGTTGTACCGATCGCCCGGCAATTCCTCAGCGTCTGGCTGACCGTAACCATCTTCGCCGTTTGGGCGTTCTTTGCGATGATTCTGCGGCCGGGTTGGCCTTTGCAATTGACCCGCTGTCTTTACCTGGTTCCTCTTTGGCTGATGTATGCATTTTGCGAGGCCATGCGCGTGGGAATGGACGATCGCTTCATCGGAGGATCTGTCCTCTTCCTCGCTCCCGCCTTTATTTATGAGTATTACGGCAAGGATCGCGGAATCCTGACCATGCTGACCACCGTGGGGATCATCAGTTTCATGGCAGGATCCATCATGTCCGTCAAGGTGTTGTGGGTCCATCCTCTGGCGGCCAGGCTGATGAGCACAAACTGGGTGATATCGGCCGCGTACGCGTACCTCGGCCATAGCGGGGTCGGCGATTTCCGATTCACGTATGGGGTAGCCATGCTGGCGCCGCTGATGGTCGCTATTGCCGCCGGTACTGACAGGGCAAAATGGCTCAGAGTTTCGATGGTTGTATGCGCATGCGTCTTCGTGTACTACCTATATCTGGCTGCCTTTGCTATGTCGATCTACATTGTGATCGCGGGAACTTTCCTCGCCGTGTTCTTCCATATCAAGCGCCTGCCACTCAAATTCGCTGCCTCGCTGCTGACCGTCGTTGCCGGCCTTCTCTTTCTGGTATTTGGCGCTGACCTGATGCTTTATATAGCTAGAAATGTCAACAGTGAAGTCCTGGCAATCAAGGCGCGGGCGGCTGCCTCCTTGCTCCCGGGAGGCCAACATACGAAAGAGGGACAATTCGCATCCGACCGGATATCGCTCTATGGTACTTCGTTCAAGACACTCCTCGAACATCCGATCGCTGGCGTTGGGGCCTACTACAGCGTTGCCGGAGTAGATGTTGGATTGGAGCAGGGTATCGGCGGCCACTCCGATTTGCTCGACAATCTGGCGCGCTACGGACTGGTCGGCGCAGGTCTATATCTGCCCATCCTGTTCCCGCTGGCCTTTCGCGCGGTCTCGGAGGGGAAGGGAACCGCATACGGCAAATCCGCTCTTGCGATGTGGGTATTGTTCTTCCTCATGTGTTGTTCTAATCCGGTATCGGGACAAACCGAAGTCGGCGTGAGCGTGTTCCTGCTTTGGCCGGCGCTGCCGAAGGTCTTCGCGGCGAGAGGGACTATTCAGTGCTAGGCAGGAAATTTGGCGACCAAGGGAGGAGCCGTGCGAGCGACTGGCAAAGTGAACGGTGTCGAATTCGCGTAGGAACTCCACCGGGTTCGTCTTGAGAATAGACAAGACACCAGTGCCCGTCCACTGCACCCGCAAACCCACACTCTTCATAGTGGACGACGGACATCCCGGGCCGGGCCAACCGGAAAGCAAGTGCATAACCAAAGTCCCAATCGAAGTCACTCTTGGAAGCACCACCAATAGATTCTGGGTGAATTGCACCAACGGGCTTCGCTTCGGGGCGACTGACATGGCAAGTGTGAGGGGACACATATGCAACGCGTAGCCTTCTGTTTTGATTTAGACGGTACGGTGATAAGGGGAGAGATTCTCCCTCATCTTGCGCGATCGATCGATTTAGCCGACGAGATGCAACTGCTGACAACCTTGACGATGCAGGGCGTTATTCCGTTTGAGCATTCGTTCAGGTTACGAGTCAAGCTCCTCTCGGAGATTCCTATCTCGACGGCGCAGGAGATAGTCTCCAAACTCCCTTTGGAGAGCAACATCATACGGTTTATTCAGTCTCACAAGAACGATTCTTACTTGGTAACTGGCAATCTGGATGTGTGGATTAAGCCGCTCATCGAGAGAATCGGATGTGAATGCTTTTCCTCGGAAGCGAACTACTCGGGCGACCGGCTTCTGGGAATTAAGTCGGTAATGCAAAAGGAGCACGCCGTAAAGAGCCTGAGAGAGCGCTACGAAAGGATTGTCGCCATTGGCGATGGGATGAACGATGCCATGATGTTGCAGGGTGCGGATGTCGCCATAGCCTACGGCGGATTTCGAAGCCCCGTGGAAAATCTTGTCCGCCTTGCGCATTATGTGGTCTATAACGGGAGCGGGTTATGTCACGTGTTAGATACGCAATAGTGTCCTGTGCAGGTCTCGGCAGCAGGTTGGGCCTGAATAGTGCAAAATGCCTGGTGCACGTGGAGGGCAAACGGATCATAGACTACCTCCTTCCGCTGGTTGCCGACATTGAGGATCTTCGTGTCGTCGTCGGCTTTCAAGAAGCCGAAGTTATGGAGCACGTCTCGAAAATACGCCCGGATGCGGTGTTTGTAAGAAACCCGAGTTACGCCTCCACATCCAACAGTTACAGCGTTAATCTAGCCACGCACGACCTACACGAGCCATTCATGATCATTGACGGGGACATGATCATCGAGCCGGCTTCATTCCGCCGGTTTCTTCTTGCAGCCGAATGCGGGGAGTCGATGGTGGGCGTTGCGCGCAGTAAGACGGACGAGGCAGTGTTCGTGAAATTGGACGAATCTGGGTATGTCCAGCAGTTTCACCGCTCCCCGCGGGCGCCTTTCGAATGGTGCGGGGTTGCCTACTTGGCCGGCATTCGAATCGAGCGAAGCTCAAAGTTCGTGTTCGACGATCTATCGAGGTATCTCCCACTTAAGTCCCATGAACTCGAGTGCGTCGAGATCGACACGCCCGATGACCTCAAAATGGCCCAGCGCGAGGTCCATAAATATAACTTCTCCTACGCTTAGCGATAGCGGAACGTGTAAGTAATCTTGGCTTCCCGTTAAGATGACCGCGAACTTCGTTTGCCCGCTCGGTTTGCGGTTCGCAGGCGACAAACATGTGCGTGAGATATACGGTTAGGGCTTTGCCCGGAAGGATTTTCGAGCATGACTTATCAACAGTTTCTTGAAGCTGCGCAGACGCCAGAATTTGTCGCCGCTACTGCTAAGCTGGGCGCAATTCGGAGAGGCATCACATGGGTTGGGGTTCGCGTGGGTTTCGTACTTTTTCGCCTGGGCCTCTCTGCCAACCAAGTGTCGCTGCTCGGCTGGCTCTTCGGTATCGGTGGATTGAGCCTGTTTTGCTGGTATGGCCAGCTGCCGCGGTGGTGTGCGGTCATCGCGGCCGTATGCTGCTACGCAGGCGCGTTCCTGGACTTTTGTGACGGTGCGGTGGCCAGAGCCCGCAAGTCTGCCAATGAGATCGGCGGAATCATCGATGGCATCACAACCGATTTCATTCGCTCCAGTCTGCTGGTTGTTCTGGGTATTGTGGCCCGGTCGGCTGCATTCGCAATTGTCGCATTGGTTTCGGCTTACATCGTTGTCTGGCTGCGAAACCAATTCATCTGGAGTGGACTCTATGCATCGGAAGCACGACCCAGCAAATCTTCGGCTTCATCGATATTTCGTTGGGCATTTTCAGTACACGTGATGATTGCAGTGCTCCCGCTAGCATTCGCAGCAGCAATTGTCTTTGGCTGCGTCCAGAGCTTTGCGAGGAGCGTTTCTGCTCTGTACCTGGCGCTGTCGATCGCTTGGTTTTGGCTTGCGTGTAACGACTTTGGTTGCAAAGCATCGGCAAACCGCGAACAGGTGCCTATTGAGAAGCCGCTTGACCATCAGTCATGCCCTGTAGTGGAGCTCAAATGACCGATACGAATGTTGTGCCAAGTGAGCCGCCCATGGTTTCGATGGTGGTCGTGTGCCGTAATGAATCAAACTGGATCTCACGCTGCCTCGATTCCGTGGTCGAGAACGATTATCCGGCGGATAGAGTCGAGATTCTCGTAGTCGATGGCGACAGCGAGGACGGAACTCAAGAAATCTTGCGCCAGTACGCAAGCCGCTATCCTCGAATCCGGGTGCTGCGCAATGAAGGCCGCTTTCTTCCCTTGGGATTGAACATCGGAATCAGGGCGGCCCGTGGCGAAATCCTCATGAAGGTGGACGGCCATTCGGAATACCCCGTCAACTATATCTCCGAATGCGTGCATCATCTTGTTCGCTCCGGAGCCGCGAATGTAGGCGGAGGCTTCGATGGGGTCCCGGGTTCCGACACCTTGTTCGCAAGAGCGGCGGCCAAAGTACTATTTTCAGAATTCGGGTCCGGGAACTCTCGTTACCGGTTCAGCACCGGACAGCCGATGTGGGCCGACACGGCTTACTCGGGGTGTTATTGGAAGAAGTCTCTGCTCGAGGTGGGCTTGTACGATGAAGCCATTCGGCGCAGCGAAGACATCAACTTGAACTGCAAGCTGAGGGCGATCGGAGGAAGAACGCTTCTGGTCCCCACGATTCGCGTCAAGTACCATGTGCGCGCTGCCTTCAGGCAGTTTTGCCGTCATGCCTTGTCGAACGGGTATTGGGTGACCTTTCCCGCGATCGCAAAAGGCACGCGTTTCTCGCTTCGCCATTTTGCCCCGCTCGCGTTTGTGACGAGCCTGTTAGCTTTGGCCGCCCTGTGCTTTTCCTCCTCAACGGCCCGAATTGCAATGGCCGTCATCGCAGCTGGTTACATCGCCTGCGCACTGACGGCCGCCGTTGTCGTCTGGAGGGACCGGCCATCTCCCGGCGTTGTATTGACGACGGCCTTCACATACGCCACATACCATACGCTCTACGGCCTGGGATCGCTCGCGGGCCTGGTCGCGGGCCTGGTCGCGGGCCTGGTCGCGGGCCTGGTTGCGGGCCTGGTTGCGGGCCTGGTCGCGGGCGTGGGCCATCTTGGCGGACGCTCTCGCAGCCTGCCAGTGGCGCCCGGGGCATGTGACGCGGCCATACCGGCGGGGACCGGCCCCGAACTCTGTGCGGGTGCACCGGCCGCAGGCGAGTCGGCGGCATCGGGCGCTGACCTTCCCTTCGTCTCGGTCGTTCTCACATGCAGGAACGAAGCGCGATGGATCGAGCGTTGCCTCGAGTCAATTACTCAGAACGACTATCCCGCCGGCCTCATGGAAATCGTGGTCGTCGACGGAGAAAGCACGGACGGAACGCGCGATATCATCGAGCGCCACAAGAGTGCACGATGCCCCGTCAGCCTGGTGAGAAACGCGCGTCTTCACACCGCATTCGGCATGAACCTGGGCATTCAAGCAGCCCGCGGCGACGTCATCATGAAGATCGATGGCCACTCGGAGTACCCTCCGAACTACATCTCCGAGTGCGTGCGCTACCTACGCCAGTATGGAGCCGCTAATGTCGGGGGAGTCGTGGATTGCGTGCCGGGAGCCGACACTACCTTCGCCAGGTCTGCGGCGAAGGTTATCTCCAGCCGTTTCGGAGTGGGCAACGCACTGTTTCGGGTTGGCACAAATATGCCTATATGGGCTGACACAGCATTTAGTGGTTGCTATTTGAAAAGCTGGCTGGAGAAGGCGGGGATGTACGACGAGAACGTCCGCCGCAGTCAGGACTTCGATCTGAATGGCAGGCTTTGGGCGCTCGGCGGGGGAACGCTTCTTGTCCCTTCGATCAGGGTGAAGTACCATGTGCGAGCTTCCGCAGTTGATTTCTTCCGGCACGGACTGTCGAACGGGTACTGGGTAACCTACCCCGCTTTAGATCGGGGAACGCGGTTCGCGGTCCGCCACTTCGTACCGTTGGCATTCCTGGTTTTCATGATTGCATTCGCCTCTTTGGCGATATCGTACGGACCGGCCCGGCCATTTTTTGCGGCGGGGGTTGCGGCCTACGCAATCTGCGCAATCGCTGCTTCCGCTCTCGCCTGGAAATCGGCGGGGACGCCCCGATTGATCTTCACCACCGCAGTCACTTTCGGGATACTGCATGTTCTTTACGGGTGCGGATCCCTGCTGGGCATCGCCGGTTGGGCAGCCTCGCATCGCCCCATTCGCGGATTGTGGCGGCATCTCTCCTCCTGGGTGTCAATGGCCGCGAACATACGTTTCAGCCGCTAGGCCCCCTCCGCATTCCGCGCTCCCACTACCAACTGGCCGCGCCGGACAAAGACACCAGGAACAAATAAACCGCCTGCAGCCATGCGCGGCATTCAACATTATGGAGTTTCGAACCAAGCTATGAGTCAACTTCCTTTCTGGACGATTACGGAGGCGCCGAACACAGGTGCGAGCGCCGAGCAGATGTCTATCCTCTACACCCGCTACAATCTCGCGCGGAGTTACGCCGCTGACCGGAACGTACTCGAAGTCGCCTGCGGAGCAGGTGTAGGGCTGGGCTTGATCGCTGGAGCCGCGAAAAGCGTGACTGGAGGCGACATCGATTCCAAAAACTGCGCGACCGCCCGGAGTACTTACGAGGGCCGTCCGGGGATCGCAGTACGAGAACTCGATGCCAAGGCACTCCCGTTCGAAACCGGCTCGATGGGCCTGGTCATCCTCTTTGAGGCCATTTACTACCTCGAAGACCCCCATGACTTTCTCTTGGAGGCCGCGCGAGTGCTTGATTTCAGCGGCGTCCTGTTGATCTCCAGCGTGAACCCCCAGTGGGCAGGCTTCAATCCCAGTCCGTTCTCGACCAGGTATTTCCCGGCTGCGGAGTTGGCGGTCCTGCTGAGAGCGCATGGGTTCGAGGCCGAGGTCTATGCGGCCTTTCAAGAAGAAGAGGATGGCCCTGCCGCCGCCGCGATCCACGCGATCAAAGTCGCAGCCGTTAAGCTCCACTTAATCCCGAGGACAATGAAAGGGAAGGAGCTTCTCAAGCGCATCTTCTTTGGCCGGCTCACCCCGATCCCGCGCGAGCTCTCGCCGGGCATCGCCCCCATCGAGCCGCTGGTCCGCATCGAAGAAGCCGGAGACCTTACGAAGTACAAAATGATCTACGCGGTAGCGCACAGAACAAAACAGCCGGAGGAGCTGAAGTGATTTCAAAGAACGTACCGTTTTTCAATTATGGTTTTCTGTTCGGCTCCAGCGAAGCCGGATTTCTTGAGGTGGTAACCGATGTCGGCCGCCGTGGTGCATTTATTCTCCAGAAAGATCTCACGGATTTCGAGCAGCATCTTGCCGAATTCGTCGGCGCGCGGCGTGCCCTCGGGGTGGGCAATGCAACCGACGGCCTGCATTTCGCCGTTCGCGCAGCGGGCATTGGGCCCGGCGACGAGGTCATTCTCAGTTCTCATACCATGATCGCCACCGCCGCCGCAGTTCATTTTGCGGGTGCTGCTGTTATTCCCGTGGATTGCGGAACAGATCATCTGATCGACCCCAATGCTGTAGAGGCGGCGATCACGCCGCGCACGCGCGCCATCGTGCCCACCCAACTGAACGGTCGTACGTGCGACATGGATGCCCTCGGCGCCATCGCCAGGAAACACGGTTTGGTCATCATTGAAGACGCCGCACAGGCGCTTGGTTCCAGGTTCAAGGGCCAATGCGCCGGAACCTTCGGAATAGCTGCCGCCATCAGTTTCTATCCCGCCAAGGTTCTCGGCTGCCTGGGAGATGGCGGGGCCGCGATCACCAACGACGACGCGATCTACGAGCGTATCTATCAATTGCGCGACCACGGTCGAAGTACAAATGGTGCGATCGCGTCGTGGGGGCTGAATTCTCGTCTCGACAACCTGCAAGCCGCCCTCCTTGACTTTCAGTTGAAGAAATTTGCAAAGGTAGTGGATCGCCGCCGCGCATTAGCAAGGCATTACACGGAGCGTCTGAAAGACGTTGCGGAGATCGTGCTTCCTCCTGCTCCTGATTCCGATCCCGACCACTTCGACATCTATCAGAACTACGAAATCGAAGTTGAGCGCCGCAACGAGCTCAAAGAGTATCTGTTGAAAAACGGTATCGGCACGCTCATCCAGTGGGGCGGCCAGGCCGTGCATCAGCTCAAGGCCTTGGGCTTTACGCAAGACCTTCCCAAGACCGATCTTCTGTTCCAGCGCATGCTCATGCTACCGATGAACATGGCGCTGTCGGATGAAGACCTGGAATACGTCTGCGATACCATTCGCGCCTTCTACGGATACCGGAGATGATTCGGCCTACTACCGTCGATTCCGTTGCCCTGGCGCGGCGCATCCGTGCCCACGCCTTGCGCATGACCAATGCCGGCGGCGGATCGCACATTGGCGCTATCTTTTCCTGTGCCGACATCCTTGCCGTTCTCTACGGCGGCATTTTGCGTGTCGATCACGAAGCGCCTCGGCATCGGGACCGCGATCGCTTTGTCCTGAGCAAGGGCCATGCCGGAGGCGGACTCTACGCCGCGCTTGCGGAGCGAGGCTTCTTCCCGGTCGACAAACTTCTGACTCATTATCAGAACGGTTCTGACTTAAGCGGTCACGTGTCGCATAAGTTGCCCGGCGTAGAGGTGTCGACCGGGGCACTGGGTCATGGTCTCTCGATCGCAGACGGAATCGCCTACTCCGGAAAGTTGAAAGGAGCACGGCATCGGGTCTTCTGCCTCCTCAGCGACGGAGAGTGCGATGAGGGGTCAACCTGGGAGGCCGTCCTGTTCGCCTCCCAGCACCGGCTCTCGAACCTCGTCGCGATCGTGGACTACAACCGGATTCAGGGTATCGCGCCCATTTCGGAAGTTCTCGAACTGGAGCCCTTTGCGGATAAGTGGACTTCCTTTGGCTGGGCGGTTCGTGAAGTCGATGGACACGACCACGCTGCCCTGCGCAGCGCGCTCGCTGCAGTTCCTTTCATCCAGGGCAAGCCGTCGTGCCTGATTGCCCGCACCACCAAGGGTAAAGGCGTCAGTTTCATGGAGAATTCAGTGCTCTGGCATTACCGGGTTCCGCGTGGAGAAGAATTCAATGCCGCACTCGCTGAACTGGAGGGTCAACAGTGAGGGATGCTTTTGTCCGTGTGCTTACCGAGCTGGCTCCAAAGCACCCTGAGCTCATGCTGCTCACCGGGGATCTCGGCTTTGGTGTTCTGGACAATTTCTCTGCTCAGTTCCCACGTCAATTCTTGAACGTCGGAGTCGCGGAGCAGAACATGTCCGGACTCGCCGCCGGTCTTGCGCTCGAAGGCCATTCCGTTTTCACTTACTCGATCGGTAATTTTCCGACCCTCCGCTGCCTCGAACAGATTCGCAATGACATCTGTTATCACGGCGCAAATGTCACCATTGTCTGCGTGGGTGGGGGAATGAGTTATGGGCCCGTCGGCATGTCGCATCACGCCACCGAAGATCTGGCTATCCTCCGCCCGCTGCCCGCAATGGAAGTGTTCGCTCCTGGTGATCTTTGGGAGGCGAGCGAAGCATCGCGATATCTGGCGTCGCGGCCCCACGGGCCGGCTTACTTGCGGCTCGATAAATCTGCGGCAAAGCCGACGGTGCGCCCTGGCGAAGTATTCCGGCCCGGCTCCATTCGCACTGTCCGCGAAGGTTCGGATGTAACCCTGGCCGCGACCGGTGGAATTCTGGGGGAGGCGCTTCTGGCCGCCGACCAGTTGGCAGAACATGGTGTTCGTTGCCGCGTGCTTAGTGTCCATACTGTCAAGCCCCTCGACACGGCCACACTCTCCATTGCCGCAGCAGAAACTCAGGGCATTGTAAGCATCGAGGAACATGCCGTGGACGGTGGGCTGGGCGGCGCCATTGCAGAGGCGCTTATGGAAGCTGGTATCTCTCCTGGCTTCTTTGTTCGCATCGGGCTCCGCAACACGTTCTCTTCCGTTGTCGGGTCGCAAGCGTATCTTCGCACCGTCTACTCGCTCGATGCTGCGTCCATCGTTCGAACCGTGTCGCTAAAGCTGGGCATTGCCGAGGAGGCTATCTCCCGATGATTAAACGTACCTTCGATATTCTTGCCGCATCTTTTGGATTACTTCTTTTCTCGCCGCTCTTAGTAGCGGTGATGGTGGGGATTTGGTTGCAGGATCGCCAATCGCCGTTTTACATCGCTCCCCGCGTCGCTCGCGGCGGCGGCGAATTCCGCATGATCAAGTTCCGTTCCATGGTGGCGAATGCTGACAAAATCGGCGGCTCATCGACGGCCGCCAGTGACCGCCGCATCACTCCCATCGGCCACTTCGTCCGTGCATACAAACTGGACGAGTTGATCCAGCTTTGGAACGTTCTCAAGGGTGACATGAGCCTGGTCGGACCGCGGCCGCAGGTGCTGAGCGATGCCGCACTCTACACCAGCGCCGAGAGGCGCATGCTTTCAGTCCGCCCCGGCATCACCGACCTGGCTTCAATCGTCTTCTCCGACGAAGGAGAAATCCTGAAAGGGAGCGCCGATCCCGATCTTCTCTACAACCAGATCATTCGTCCCTGGAAAAGCCGGCTTGCCCTGGCTTATATCGATCATCGCAGCCTTTCGATCGATCTTTGGCTGATCGTTTTAACTTTGCTCGTGGTGATCTCCAGAGACGCTTCCCTGGGGCGATTGGGAAAGTTGTTGCGAGCCTGGAAACTCGATCCCCTCGTGATCCGCATGGCGAAACGGCAGGCGCCGCTTCTGGCCTATCCGCCGCCCGGCGCGGAGTTTGTAGTTCAGCATCTGTAAAGTTGCGGCGTCTGACGCCCATGCGGCTTGGCCCAGGCGAATAAAAGCCTGGGCCTTACTGTTTCCGGGCATATCCAACGAGCTGATGCACCCACCGGTGCGCCTGACCGAATCTGGCCACGTCGCCACTGTGAATACTCGGGCAGGGGAATGTGCAGAGGCCGACGAGCCAATCGAAACAACATTCGATTCATTGATTCAGTGTGTGTCAAAGAACGGCCGGCGCGTTTGCACCGGCCGTTTCTGTTAGGGGTGACCACGATCACATCTAGCGGCGAGCCCCAGGTATTTAATCGCCTACAGTCATCAAAATATTGCTCGTCGTAGTCTACTTCACTTTGGTCTGACTCTCAGATTCAGACCCTCCCTAAAAGCTCTCGCGTACGTTTCTGCGTCAACATTTTGCCATCGTGGTCTACTTCATTTTGGTCTGACTCCTGGATTCAGACCTTCCCAGACAGATCTCGCGCACGTTTCTGCGGTTGCAATTCCATGTCCAAGAGCCGGAAAGATCATCGAGCAGCGTTCTCGATGACACCGGGGCACTCGGAATGGAAAACCGCAAATCGTTCTGCACCTGAGAAACGGGGAATGAAACATGCACGAGAGTCCTTGGCAAGTTTTACATGTGATTGCGAATCATGAAAAGAGAGTGGCGCAGCATCTTTGTGCGCGTTCTTTGGAACATTACCTGCCGCTTTACACGGAGCGGTCAAAATGGACTGACCGGTCCGTCATACTGGATCGCCCGCTTTTCGCGGGGTATGTGTTTATCCGTTTCGCGCCTCATGCCAAACTCTCCGTCGTCTCCACGCCCGGTGTGATTCGCCTCCTGGGCGATCACGAGAGCGATACGGTCAGCGCCGAGGAGATCGACAGAATCCGCAATGGGTTGGCGAGCGGCTGCCTTTTACGACCCCACGCGAATGTGACCCTGGGAACGGCAGTGCGCGTGCGCAGTGGCCCTTTTATGGGAGTAGAGGGCATCGTGACGGAGTTCCGCCATCGGTGCCGCGTGATCATCGCTCTTTCCTCGGTGAGACAGTGCTTTTCTCTGGAACTGGATCTTGAGGACATTCAGGTTCTCCGTGAAGCGCATGCAATAAGCGCGTCAGCTTTACCAGGGGTCCTTCAGAATCTTAATTTCATACGCGCAGACAACTCGATTCCGTGGCGGGTTTCAAGAACTTGACCACATTCGCTGTCCAGAACCCTCGGAAAGCCACAACCGGGCCGCAGTCTTGAAGTTTTGGCTCACCGCGCCGTCGCCCGCATTATCTCGCCCATCTGAACTGCTCACTTCGGGATAAGCGCAGGGGACTACAAGAAGAAAGTCGTTCGCCAGGGTCGGCTTTCGACGAGAGTCCTCTAGCGCCTGGACGGTAACTCGCACTGCGACTTCCTTACCTTTCTTCCGCAGAGCAACGATCATCTGGTTCTCCAGCAGTTGGAGGCGCTCGGGTACTATCTCTTGTCATCTTCTTAAATCCGGGGAGACTCCTCGACTTGCGGGGCTTCCACTGTGGATTTTCTCGCTGAGAACGGTCGTCAGAGTGGCGTGCGAAAACTGATATAGTTATCGTGGTTGCGGCGGCATGCAAAGTCGCGTTCAGGTGGGATACCTTTTCAGCAGACATTTCAGCAATAACGTCTCCGGCGAAGCACTGAAATGTTGATATTAAAGAGGATCACACCTTGAAGCAATCGATTGAATCCACTCCTCGGAGAGGCAATGCAGGCGATCCTGGCGCTCGAAGACGGGCGCATCTTCCGCGGCCACGGCCATGGGCACCCGGGCGAATGCCAGGGCGAAGTGGTTTTTAATACTTCTCTTACCGGTTACCAGGAAATTGCCACCGATCCCTCCTATGCCGGGCAGATCGTCGTCCTTACGAATCCCCAAATCGGCAACTATGGCACCAATCGTGCCGACAATGAGGCGTCTCGCCCGTACATTGAGGGCCTGATCGTCCGCGAGTTCTCCACCATCAGCTCCAATTGGCGCTCCGAGCAGGTGACCGACGAGTACATGGAGCGCTACTCCGTACCGGTGCTCGCCGAGATCGACACGCGCGCCCTGGTGCGCCACCTGCGCAACCACGGCGTTATGCGTGGCGTGATTTCGACGACCGAAACCGACCCCGAGGTCCTCGTCCAAAAGGCCAGAAAAATTCGCAAGATGGACGGCACCGATCTGGCGCGCGTGGTTTCAACTAAGGCCAACTACGAGTTCGACGCCTCCGATCCGCGCAGCGAGATGGGGCAGTCGTTGCTTGCCGAGGGATTCGTTCACAAAGAGGAGTCTCACCGGAAGAACCTTCATGTAGTAGCTTACGATTTCGGGATTAAGCAAAACATTCTGCGCATGTTAGTGCGCGAGGAATGTCGCGTCACCGTGGTCCCCGCTGAAACCCCCGCCGACGATGTTCTTGCGCTCAAGCCCGACGGCGTCTTTCTCTCGAACGGCCCCGGCGACCCGGAACCGGTAGACTACGCGGTGCGCTCCATCCGGCAGATGATGGGCCGCGTGCCGGTGTTTGGAATTTGCCTGGGGCACCAGCTTTGCGGCCTCGCGCTCGGCGGCCGCACCTACAAGCTCAAATTCGGCCATCACGGCGGCAACCACCCGGTGCGCAACAATGCCACCGGCAAGGTGGAGATCACGGCGCACAACCACAACTTCGCCGTCGATCCCGACTCCATCAACGCTAATGAAATCGAGCTGACGCACGTTGACCTGAACGACCAAACGCTCGAAGGCCTGCGCCACAAGACTCTGCCGCTCTTCAGCGTGCAATACCACCCCGAAGCCGCTCCCGGCCCGCACGATTCGCACTACCTGTTCCGCGACTTCCGCCAAATGATGGAGGAGTGGAAGGGATGAAGCCTGCGGCGCACGAAATTTTCGGAATAGTAAAGCGGCGGGGCTTTTGGCTCCGCTGTTTTTTGGGACTCTGTGCAACCATTGCTTTCCTCGCATCGCCGCTAGCAAGCTGGTCGCAGTTTCTCGGATTTCCATGCAATGGAAATAAGGCCGAATGCGTTGAGAAGTTCGATCAGTTCTGTAGGACAGCAGAGAACAGAGCACCGAACTTATTTGTTCCTAAGAGGACAAGGATCAGCGGAGTGCTCATAGATTCTTCGGGGGCCGTCTTTGCTCATCCAGAGAAAGGGTTGACGGTTGAACTCCACGATCTCAAGACTTCAGGCCTGATCGCATCCAGCCAGGTGAGCGAAATGGGAACCTTCGACTTTGGCACGGTCGAACCCGGTTCTTACCGGCTGATAGTCGTCCTAATCGATCAGGGCAAAAGGGCCCGTTACCGCGGGTGGCAGCAGCCCGGTAAGCTGGCATGTCCAGATTCGGATGAATGCACCTTGGCAGCGCTGCTTCGGCCTGGTAGTACCGACAATCCAATCGATTTTTGTCCCCCGGAGTAGAAACCGAGAAAACCAATGCCACGCAGAAATGACATTCAGAAGATTCTGGTGATCGGCTCGGGGCCGATCATCATCGGCCAGTCGGCGGAGTTTGACTACTCCGGCACGCAGGCATGCAAGGCCCTCAAGCAGGAGGGTTACGAGGTCGTGCTGGTCAACTCGAACCCGGCCACGATCATGACCGATCCCGACCTGGCCGACCGCACCTACATCGAGCCGCTGAACCACGAGTACGTGGAAGAGATTATCCGCATTGAAGCGGAGATGCTCGCGAACCAGCCCAATGCCGGCAAGTTCGCGCTGCTTCCCACTGTCGGCGGCCAGACCGCACTGAATCTCGCCGTCGACCTTGCCGACACCGGCGTTCTGGAGCGGTATAACGTCGAACTGATTGGCGCGAAGCTCGAGGCCATCAAAAAGGCTGAGGATCGTCTGCTCTTTAAAGACGCGATGATCCGCATCGGTCTCGATGTGCCGCGCTCCGCACTCGTCAACAACCTGCGCGACGGGCTCGACTTCTCCGGCAAGCTCGGCTTCCCGGTGCTCATTCGGCCTAGCTTCACGCTCGGCGGCACCGGCGGCGGCATCGCCTACAACCGCGAAGAGTTGATGGAGATTCTCTCCCGCGGTCTCGACCTCTCACCGGTGCATGAGTGCTTGCTCGAGGAGAGCGTGCTCGGCTGGAAGGAATACGAGCTCGAGGTGATGCGCGACCTCGCCGACAACGTCATCATTATTTGTTCGATTGAGAACTTCGACCCCATGGGCGTGCATACCGGCGACTCCATTACTGTAGCGCCTGCGCAAACGCTCACCGATCGCGAGTACCAGAAGATGCGCGACGCTGCCATCGCATGCATCCGCGAAATCGGAGTTGAAACCGGCGGATCCAATGTGCAGTTCGCCATCAATCCGCAAGATGGCCGCATGATCGTCATTGAGATGAACCCGCGCGTGTCGCGTTCCTCGGCGCTGGCGTCGAAAGCGACCGGATTCCCGATCGCCAAAATCGCGGCCAAGCTAGCCGTGGGCTACACGCTCGACGAGATTCCCAACGACATCACGCGCAAGACCCCGGCCTGCTTTGAGCCCACCATCGACTACGTCGTCGTCAAAATTCCCAAGTGGCAATTCGAAAAGTTTCCCGGCGCCGACGACACGCTTGGGCCGCAGATGAAATCGGTGGGCGAGGTGATGGCCATCGGCCGCACCTTCAAGGAAGCGCTGATGAAGGCCTGGCGCTCGCTGGAGACTGGTAAGAAAACCGGCGCGGAAGTGCTGGAGCCGCGCCGCCTGACGCAGATGCTGGTGACGGCCAAGCCGGAACGCCTTAGCTACATTCGCTACGCGTTCGAACGCGCCATGAGCGTGCGCGAAGTAGCTCGCCTTACCAAAATGGATCCCTGGTTCCTGCACCAGTTACGCGAAATTACGCAGGCGCAAAAAGCAATAGCGAACACTGCTCCAAAAGACATGAGCCCGGAGGGCATGATGCGGCTCAAGCGCTTGGGTCTCAGCGACGAACGCATCGCCACGGAGTGGAGCTTACCAGGCCACGAAGGCATCCAGCAGGTGAGGGAACTGCGCGAAGCGCTTGGCATCCGGCCCGTGTTCAAACTGGTGGACACCTGCGCCGCCGAGTTCGAATCGATGACGCCTTACCTCTACTCGACCTACGAGGAAGAGGACGAGGCGCCGCCGACCAATGCGCCGAAAATCATCATCCTCGGCTCGGGCCCCAATCGCATCGGCCAGGGCATTGAGTTTGACTACTGCTGCTGCCACGCGGCCTTCGCACTGAAGGATGATGGCTACGAGACCATCATGGTCAACTGCAACCCTGAGACCGTCTCCACCGACTACGACACCAGCGACCGGCTTTATTTTGAGCCGCTGGTTCTCGAAGACGTTCTGGCGATCTACAACCACGAGGCGCAATCGGGCGCGAAGATCGGCATGATTGTGCAGTTCGGTGGGCAGACGCCACTCAATTTAGCGCAGCGCCTGCTGGCGGCTGGCGTGCCCATCATCGGCACTTCTCCGGCATCGATCGACCTGGCCGAAGACCGCAAGCAGTTCGGCAAATTGCTTGAAGATTTAGAGATTCCGCAGCCACCCGGGGGCACGGCCACCAGCGTGGAACAGGCGCTGGCCGTGGCCGAGAGAATCGGATACCCCGTGCTGGTGCGGCCAAGCTACGTGCTGGGTGGCCGCGCGATGGTGATCGCATACGACGCAGACTCCGTGACGCGCTACATGCGTCAGGCCGTCGAGTATTCTCAGGAGCGGCCGGTTCTCGTCGACCACTTCCTCGAAAACGCGATTGAAGTCGACGTCGACGCACTTTGCGATTCGGAGGACGTGCTGATCGCCGGCATCATGCAGCACATTGAAGAGGCCGGCATTCACTCCGGCGACTCCTCGTGCGTGCTGCCGGCGGTTGACATCAAGGAGCAGACGCTCGAAACTCTGCGCGCCTACACACGCAAGTTGGCGCTGGCACTCAAAGTTGTCGGCCTGGTCAATTTGCAATTCGCCATTCAGCGCGACGAGCAGGGCAACGACCATGTGTATGTGATCGAGGTCAATCCCCGCGCTTCGCGGACTGTGCCGTACGTGTCCAAAGCGACGGGCGTTCCGCTGGCCAAGATCGCCGCGCGGCTTATGACGGGCCGCAAGCTGCGCGAACTGCTGCCCGACGAGTTGGCCTCAGGAAAAGATCTTGGCACCGGCACGCACTACTACGTGAAATCGCCCGTGTTTCCGTGGTCGAAGTTCGCGGGCGTCGATACCGTCCTCGGGCCGGAGATGAAATCGACCGGCGAAGTGATGGGCGTGGCCAGCACGTTTGGCGAGGCCTTTGCAAAGGCGCAACTGTCAGCCGGCCAAATTCTGCCCACGAGCGGCACCGTCTTCTTTACCGTGAAGGATGACGACAAGCAGGCGGCCATTGCGCTGGCCCTGCGTTACGTGCACCTTGGTTTCAAGATCGTGGCCACAGAAGGCACAGCCAACGCGCTCGAGGGCGCGGGGCTGATCGTGGAGCGCGTGTTCAAGGTGGACGAGGGGCGGCCCAATGCCGTGGACCTCATCAAGGGCGATCGGATCCAGTTGATCGTCAACACTCCCCGTGGGCAGGACGCCATTTTCGATGAGAAGGCCATTCGCCGCGCGGCAGTGCTGGCGCGCATTCCCACTATTACCACGCTTGCGGCAGCCCAGGCTGCAGCCGAGGGAATTGCCGCCATGCAGAAACATCAAGTGACCGTTTTCGCTCTGCAAAAACTTCATACGGAAAACGGTCGCTGAAGCGCGATCGACGAAGCTGTAGCGCCGGTCTCCAGACCGGCTGTCGTGCGGGCGTTCACGCCCGCACATTAGCACATTCGCGAGACATGCTTGTTTATTGCTATTTCGTCCGCCGAAAGCCGAGCTTCGCGCCCATGGAGTAACCGACGAGCGCAACCGCAGGCCAGGTGCCGATGAACGGCCCGTCGTTATCGATGAGTCCGCTGGGGCCAGGCAAGCTGAAGAAGGTGCGCGTCAGCTTCTCGGTGGCCTCACACTGGAGGCATTGATTTGGCCCGGTCGGCATGTTCAGGACCCACAAGCAGACAATCAGAAACCAGATGATGCCCAGCAGCCAGACCAAGGTGGCCATTTCCGCGGGGTAAATGCGCGCGACCAGGAATCCGAAGACGAGCGGCACGGCGGCCGACAACAGAAGAATGACGAGTTGGGGTACTCCGGAAGGATTGATGGCATAGCCAAGCAGCATGAGCGCCATCCACGAGCCAAGCGCCAGCAGCGAGTGCAGGAAAAACGACAGCGCCTGCCTGGAAAGATTGGATGTGCTCTGTTCCTCGAGGTCAGTTTGCACCGACGAGTCCACCTTCGCCGCTCCTGAAGTGAGAGTTGCTGCCGCGTCTGCGTTCTATCTAACCACTAACCATATACCGCCGCCGCCAAAGCAAACAATTTCGGCACGATGAAGCAGGGAAGAGCGCCGCGTAACCGTGCCGAGTCTTACAATAAGCAAATGCTGCTGGAAGGCATTTTCGCCGCGACCACCACGCCGTTTTACTCGGACGAGCGCATCTATTTTCGCAAGATTGAAGCCAACATCTCGCGCTACTCGCGCAGTTTGCTGGCAGGGATGGTGGTTTTGGGCTCAACAGGCGAGGCGCCGTTGCTCGACGATGCGGAATCGCGCGAGGTTCTGCGCGTGGCCGCCGAAGCTGCCTCGCCAGAGAAGGTGCTGATCGCGGGCGTAGGCCGTGAGAGCGTAAAAGCGACGCTAGAATTAGCTGATGCAGCGGCAGCGCTCCAATATGATGCGGTCCTGGTGCGCCCGCCCAGCTACTATGCCGGGCAAATGTCTTCCGCAGCGGTGCTCCATTATTTCCGCAGCATCGCGGACCGCTCTCCGCTCCCGATCGTGCTCTACAACATTCCCAAGTGCGTCCCGTACCAGATTCCGGTGGAGCTGGTAGGGGAACTTGCCGGTCACCCCAACATCATCGGGATTAAAGACTCGGCGGGGAAAGTGGAGCGCATCGGGGCGCAGGTTGCGGCCGCGCAGAATGCGCCACGGCGGAACGTGCTTGTGACGCAGGTGTTCGAGGCGGCCACGGCGCGCATGCTCGAGCCTCGCACCGAAGCAGACGGCAGTTTTGTCTCCGCGGGCGACCTGGCCGGCGGTTCGGCGGTCGCCACGGCTGCCCCCGCTATTCCCATCAAAACCCGCAGCAGAGAAGTAGGTTTCCAGGTGCTGTGCGGATCGGGGAGCACGATCTTGGAGTCGTTGGAGGCCGGAGCGACGGGTGCAATTCTCGCTTTTGCCGCGTTCGCCCCACAGGCATGTCAGGAGATTTACCTTGCCTGGAGAGATCACGACCTGGCACTGGCCGCAGAGAAACAGAAGCGCATTGCGAAAGCGAATCAGAGGATCGTCGGCGATCTCGGCATCGCTGGCGTAAAGTACGCTTGCGACTTCAACGGCTACTACGGAGGCCACACCAGGGCGCCTTTGTTAGGCTTGACCGCCGGAGAGAAGGCCGAAATCGAGGCACTGCTGGTGGAAGTTAGGAACTAACCTAGCTAGATGCAATGTCCGATAACAGATATTCTGTATACTGAATCCTTTCACAAAAGTAATGCAACCCCATGACCTGTAAGTTCTTAAGAGCGGCGGTTCTCTCACACCTCCCTTTCGAGGATTTGGGCTCTCTTGAGCCGGAACTAATCCGGCGCGGATTAGGTATGCGCCTGCCCTCGAGAGAGCTGCAACCGAATTCTGGCGGGTTTGGCTGGATCACATCTTGTAGCGGCCGAGGTCCTCGTCGTTCAATCCCTCGAGCCACCCGCGCAACTGCTCGGCAGTCGGCCCTTCCGGCGGGCCGGTTGTGTTGAGCTTGGCGCTCTCCATCACCTTCTCCGCGACAAAGATCGGGCAATCGGCGCGCAATGCGAGCGCAATTGCGTCAGAGGGCCTCGCGTCGATGACTACAGGTTCTTCCCCCTGCCGGAGCCACAACACCGCAAAGAATGTGTCATCTCTAAGCTCTGTAATAACAACACGTTCCAGTTCACCATTGAGATGACGGATTAGGTTGCGCGCGAGGTCGTGCGTCATGGGACGCGCAGCGGACATCTTCTCGATCTCGAGCGCAATTGCGTTGGCCTCAAAGATCCCAACCCAGATCGGCATCACCGCGTCGGAGCCAACATCCTTCAGCACCACGATCGGCATATTGGTTGCCGGGTCCATCATCAGCCCGCGAATCCGCACTTCAATGTCCATCAGTTCCCTCTTCAAGAACCTTTGCAGTTTTAGACGGCCTGACCCACGAGACTGTTGGGAAAAGCCCCGATTATTTTGACACGAAGATAGCTGCCTGGGGCTGGCGCTATGGGTCCCGACCACTCAAAGTTGACCGGTTTATTCTGGCTGCTCCTGCCAGAGATCTGCCCGCGCGCCGGATTCGCACCCTCTACCATCACCTCAACAATATCTCCGATGTGCTTGGAATAATTGATTCTTTGTATCTCGCGCTGCCGCTCAAGCAGTACTTGAAGCCACTGGGCCTTCTCGGCGTCGGGAATTGAGTCGATCATCACCAGCGCCGGTGTGTTGGGGCGGGCCGAGTACCTGAAGGCGAAGACGCAATCGTATTCCACCTCGGCAAGCAGGTCCATGGTCTTAATGAAATCGTCCGCAGTTTCACCGGGGAAGCCGACAATGATGTCGGTCGAAATCGAAATGGGGCGCTTCGCCGATTTGATCCATGCAATGCGTTCGAGGTACCACTCCGGCGTGTACTCGCGGGCCATGCTTGCGAGAATTCTCGCCGAACCCGACTGCACCGGGAGGTGCACATGGTCGCAAAGGGTGGGCACACTATCGATGGCCTCAACAATATCGCGCGTAAAGTCGCGGGGATGGCTGGTGGTAAATCGCACCCTTCTGACGCCCGGCACCTCACCCACGGCGGCCAGCAATTCCGCGAAGCTGCGCTTCCCTTCCGGGTCCCGGTAGCTGTTCACATTCTGGCCCAGGAGCTGGATCTCGGTGTAGCCAAGGTCGGCGATGCGCCACGCCTCCGTCAGCACCGATGACGAAGTCCGGCTGCGCTCCTTGCCACGCGTGTACGGTACCACACAGTAGGAGCAGAACTTATCGCAGCCCTCGATGATGGTGATGTAAGCCCGGTAAGGATTCTGGCGCGCCGTGAATTCGGTCTCGAAGGTCTCGTCCGTCTGCCGATCGTCGAGACCCGTAATGCGGCTCTCGCCCGCTTCCAGGCGGCTCAGCATCTCCGGCAATTTGCGGTACGAGGCCGACCCAGAGACCAGCGAAACGTACGGCGCACGATCGAAGATCTTCTCGCCTTCCTGCTGGGCGACGCAACCCAACACGGCGAACCGCTTGCCTAGTTTGTAGAGCTTCTTGTAGTCGTTCAGGCGGTTAAAGACCTTCTGCTCCGCCTTGTCGCGAATAGAACAAGTGTTGTAGAGGATCAGACCGGCATCCTCCTCGGCTTCAACCTGCCGGTAGCCCTGTCGGCGCAGTGTGCCGATCACCTTTTCGGAGTCATGGGCGTTCATCTGGCAGCCGAAGGTCTCCAAATAGAATGTTTTTTCGGTTGCCATAGAACTCCAAGTATACCGTGATGCGTCTTGCGATTGCCGCGCTGCGCACCTTGCGGCAATAGTGCGCAAGCGCGCGGTCAATAGGTGTGCAAATAAGCCAGCAGCGCGTCCATCTGCTCTTTTGTCATCTGATACGCGAACGATGGCATCAGTCCCTTGCCTGCCAGCAGAATCCGCTCAACTTCCGCATCGGTCGCCGGCGCCCCATCCGGCAACGTTTTGTGGCTGAAGATCCCATGCAGATTCGGTGGAACCTTCTTCAAATGCAAGTCATTCTCTTCGTGGCAGTGGGCGCAACCCGTGTCGTAAAGGCGCTTGCCCTCCGCCTGTTGCGGGGTGAGCGCGGACCGGAAGTGACATCCGGCGGGGATCGTAACTACGCAAGCTGTGAGCGCCAGACCCGAAGCCACCGTCGCAACCAGCTTTAGCAGTCGCATCTTAAGTATGGTAGCCCAGCACGGGTCGAACTACCGCTTCGATACTTACCGGGCCCACTGGGGGCCTACTGGACAATCACGCCGCAGGCAATGCGATCGCCAGAGTTGCCGGACGGATCATTGGTGAGGTCGTCTGGTTTGGCGTGAATCACCAGGGCCGTACCGCCCTCGTGGAAAAGAGAATTCGGGCCCTCGCTTATCGTGACGCCTATTGCGGTGAAGGTCAGTTTGCCGGTTCCCTTCTCTGATACAACAAGGTTCGGCAAGTCGCCGAGGTGCGGATGCGGGTCCATCGCGTTGTGCATTCCGTGGTGGGCGCCAGTCGGATTGAAATGGCCTCCGGCCGTGGTGAAAGCGGGAACCTCGCATTTGCCAATGTTGTGAATGTGGATCCCATGTTCGCCGGGAGAAAGTTGGGAGACCGTTACGGAGACCTTGACCCCGTTGGAGACGGTAGAGAATTTGGCGTGGCCAATGGTGGCTCCCTGGGCATTGACGAGGTCAGCGTGTGCTGCCTGAGCCGCGGCGGGAGCGGGATGGGTGGCTAAAGCCAGGAGCGCGGCGCCTGCTAACACGCTCATTTGCACGAGTACAGATCTGCGATTGACGCTTGACATGGGAAATGTCCTCCGGGGATTCGCGGATGTTCCTGCGAACTCCGCCCCTTCAGTCTGCGCGGGCGATGCCGAGCAGGTCAAGAGAGCGGGTGCGGCGTGCTGGTCCCGCCCGGCGCAAATGCCGAAAATGCGAAGCAAAGCAAGTATTCTGAAATTATGCAGCTTCACTCCCACGAACCTCTCACGCCTTTCGCTCACTCGTCCAGCAATCGCTGCTTTGGCTGCGGACCTGCCAATCTAAACGGGCTGCGCCTGGAGTTCCTGCTCGCCTCGGATGGCGCCGTCGTCAGTCTTCCCATTGTCCCGGAAGCCTTTGAGGGCCACCCCGGCTATCTGCACGGCGGCATCATTGCGACGCTTCTAGATGAGGCCATGAGCAAGGCAGTGCGCGCGCTGGGCCGGCCGTCGATGACGCGAAAGATGGAAGTGGAATACCTTCGCCCGGTACCGGGTGGCGCGCCGCTCCGGCTTGAGGGACGCGTGGTGCGGAGTGAAGGAAGAAAGCACTGGGCAGAAGCTGTGATCGCCGATGCGAAGGAAACTGTGCTGGCGCACAGCAAGGGCTTGTTCATCGAAATTCGGCCAGAGGCGAAAAAATAGGGCGGCCCGCGAAGGTCGCCCTCAAGGATCTGCAAACCGCAAAAGGCGTCTCAATGAACCATGTTGATGGTGTCCTGCGTAACCGTGTCGAATGTAGTCACTGATTTCGCGTTGGCCTCGAAGGCGCGCTGCGCGACGATCAGATCGGAGAATTCGGTAGAGATATTGACGTTGGACGCCTCGAGCGCGCCGCCCTCCATCGTACCGAGCCCAGCACTGCCTGAAGTACCGATGGCTGCCGCGCCGCTGGCTTGCGTGACGCCATAATCGCCGTTGCCTAGCATCGTCAGTCCCTGGAGATTGGCAACATTGGCAAGCGCAATCTGTCCCACGTTTTGCTGCTGGCCATTGTTGTAAGTTACCGTGACGGTACCATCGGAACCCACGGCGAAACTTTCATACTGGCCGGTCGCGTAGCCATTTTGGGTGGTTCCCGAAGCCGCGGAGGCCGTGTCGACCTGGCTGATCGTCGGAGTTCCGCTCGCACTGAGAATGTTCCACGTCATCCCCAGAGCGGCAGCGCCGTCGGAGAGCCCGCCAAAGTTGATACCGCTGATGTTCGCGGCCGGGCTCGCCAGATTGCCACTGGAGTCGAAGGTCATGATGCCGCTGGCGTTGGCCGGGGCTACCGCATCCTGTATCACGCTGCCGGCTGTGGTAACGTTAGCGCCGGTGATCGTCAATACGCCATTATTGCCTGTGACCGAAACGCCGCCGATGCCCGCGTTGTTGACGGCCAGTTGCAACGCCCCGGCGTAGGCGGATATCGATTCGTTGGCGGTTATGGTTGGCGCCGTGATGGTGGCCGTGCTGCCGGTTCCCGTCAGTCCCGTTATCGTCAGGTCGCTGCCGGAGTCTACACTCGTCTGCACGCCGCCGCTCGACCCGAAGGTATAAGTATTCTTGGTCGCCGACACGTCCTGCACCATGCTGTTCGCGACCGTCATATTGGCGCCGGTAAGGGTCACTTGCCCGCCACTGGAGGATACTGACACGCCAACAAGCGGAACGCCGGCGCCACCGGCATTGGCAATGGCCGTCTGCAACATTCCGATGTAGGTGGCCACCGACATGCCGGCGGTTACGGCTGGCGCGGCGACGGTGGCTGTGGCGCCAGTCGCGGTCTGTCCGGTGATGCTGAAATTTGTCGTCGGATCGACTGTGGCGCTCGGGTTGAAGTTGTATTTCGCCGTTGTTCCCGCCATATCTTCGCTGAGGGTGTTCGACATGGCGAGGTTGGAGCCCTTTATGGTTAATGTGTTGTTTCCGGCATTGGGCGTGACCGTCACGTTGGTGATGCCGGCGTTGCCGATGGCGGTGGTCAATGCATTTGCATAGGCGGTCAGCGATTCGCCACTTACGAACGTAGGCGGAATGATGCTGGCGACCGTGCCATCTGCCTTTTGTCCGGTAATTGTCAGGTTTGAATTCGCATTGACCGTGCCGCCGGTATTGAAGGTGTAAACGTCGGAGGTTCCAGTCAGGTTTCCCTTCATCGTAAGGGTTGTGTTCGCGGCGGCAGCCGTCGCGTCGGGCATGGTAATCGACAGCGTATTACCGCTGATGCTGTCTGAGACCAGAGTGCCGGCCGTCACCAGCGTATCCAACTGCGTCTTCAAGGCGGCCATCGTTTCGGGGTTGCCGCCGGCAGGAGTAATCGAGTTTCCGGCAATGGTGAGGTTTGTGCTGCCATCTACCGCGTTGGCGGCGCCACCGTTTGCGCCAAAGTTCCATGTGTAGGTCGTGTTCCCACCGGCGCTGCTCGATGACGGCGTAAGTGTTGCAAGCCAGGACGGCGTCGCGGGTGTTGCCGCCGTTAGCGGAGCGGTTACGGTGGTCGCAGTGGATGGAGTCGAGCCCACGTTCATCACCGCCGCCGCAGCAGGGCTACTCGCCACGGCCAGCGTATCCGGCACCGTGATGTTGTAGGACCACGTATTGGTTGCGGTCTTGGTGAAATTCACCGTGGCCTCATACGAGTTGCCCAGCGAATCGAATATCTTGATCTGCGCCGGATAAGAGGTGCCCACAGTAGCAGACGAATCCAGGTTGGCGGTCATTCCGAAGGCGCTGGTGGCCTGCGGATTTTGCACCTGGCCGATCGGGATGTTGATCCCTTTCAACGCAGCGGCGGTATTCACCACACCTTTAACTGCCGGATATCCCATGACGTTTTCGCCGTTCGTTGTGATGAGATTTCCCGTCGAATCTGTTTGAAAATCTCCGTCCCGTGTCAGGAACTGCGTGCCGCCGTTATCCACGACAAAGAAACCGCTGCCCTGCAGTGCCACGTTGGAGGCCACGTCGGTCGAAGTCGGTGTGCCGGCCGTAAAATCAATCTCATTCGAGGCCACTTTTACGCCTGCCCCTACCTGAACCAAGTCACCGGCGCCATTGGTACCCACCTGCTGATAGAAAAGATCGGAGAAATTTGTCGACTGCGCCTTGAAGGCCGTAGTGCTCATATTAGAAAGATCGTTCGCGACGGTGTTCAAAGCCGTCGAATCGGCCTTAAGTCCAGTAAGCGGAATCGAGAAACTTGCCATGGATTATCTCCTTGTTGCGTCAATTGAAGTTGCGCCAAGCGGTGAGCCAGGCAAAGTTCACTGATTTGCAGGCGAATTTCCCTGCACCGAGGTCGCATTCGTCCGGCCAGCCAACGCATGCCCCACGCGTCGCGCTGCAGGGCTGGCATTGGGAGCGCTCAAATTGCCCGACGTGCGCTCCGCAGAGCTCGTCTGCGAGGCGGCGGAGAGTGACGATCCGGTACCGTGGGCTGCTGCGCGCGGCGATGCGGTCAGGCCGGCCCCACTCGCCGCTGTGGTGACCACTGGCTTCGCGCCGCTGCCGGAGGAACTCGATGTGCTGTCCGCGGTCAGCGTCTGGTTGATGTCGATCAGTTGCTCCAGGCTGTTCACGTTAACAAGCTGGTTGATGTACTCGTTCGGGTCCGTATTCGCGGTCGGGTCCTGGTTCTTCATCTCGGTCACCAGCAACGTGAGAAAGTCGTTGGCCGAAACGGTGGCGGAATTGCCGTTCGAATCGGTCGAACTGCTGCTGCCACTGGTGCCGCTTGTGCCCGTTGGGGCGCTGGCCATAGGCGCCGCCGCGTTGCGCGTCAACGCCTGCCCGGCTGTGATTTGCTGATTGAAAATTCCCGCTGCTGTTGCCATCTTTCCTCCCTGCATTGCCTCTGTCGTGTGCGCACAGGACTTATGCCATCACGGAAATGTGCGTACCGCGTAGATCTCCTGTGTGCGTGAGCGAGTCCCGAGTTCCGGATTGCGCCGGGGCATCCAGAACAGACGTGCTCGAAGCCGGCGGCGCATTTTCCTGTGCACCTGCTTGTGCTTCTTCGCGTGCGTTTCCCTGGGGATTTCCTTCCGCGCCCTGTTGCATGCGCTGGCCCATGCCGTTTTCGACTCCGCCATCGTTGGGCGCGGCCATGGTCACTGAGGCCACAGTTGATTGCTGCTCCACCAGGTGCGTGCTGAGCCCGGCCAGGTGCGCATTCAGTGCCTGAGCAGCTTCCGCGGAACTCGGCACAAGGGTGGCGTGAATGCCGCTGGCGTTCTGGTCCGCGCGAACACTTACCCATCCCAGTGCAGGATCGCGAAAGCCCGCCTCCGCGTGCTGGCTTCCCCCGTGGGTCCATGCCGGTGTACTTGGCGAAGTCCCCGTATCAAGCGCGGAGATCGTGTCCTGAGTAGTCGATGCCGCCGAAGTTGTCCCCGTCGAAGCCGCTGCGGCAATCGGCTGGTTGTGTGCTGTTGACGCCGTGGAAATTTGCGACGCTCCCGGATTGCGCAGCCCCGAAGATGCAGCCGCGTCCACCCCGGTCGGATGCACCGCGGAAATCTGCGGCGCGCCTGCGGCACTTTCTCCAGTTGCATCGCGATTTGTTGCATGTGTCGTGGCGCGATCCGCGGATGGCTTCAAAGGTTCCTGCACAGTATCGGGGCCGGTCTGAACCAGTCCGGTGACGGCCCCGGCGGGCGCCGCGTGACGCGCGATGCTCTCGACGGTCACTGGACGAACGAGATTGCCTGGGCTAGAAGTCGGAACGGGCTGGCCCAAGAGTTCTTCGTTCGCTGGGGCGGCGTGAACGATCGACGCCTGGTGCCACGATTCCGTGGACCCTGGGTCCGGAGAAGACAGCGAAGTGATCTGCTGGCTCGCAGTGGGCTCTTCGGCATCCTCTGTTGCAGACGCAGGAGCCTCGTGCGTCGCTGCGCTTTTCGTGGTATTGCGTAAATTAAACTCCGAATCCGCGTGCACTCTTTGCGTCCGGCCGCCCGCCGCCCCGTCGCTGCCGGGCGCGCCCGCCGCGAACTCACTTGTCGCGACGCTTACAGTCTCCTCTGCACTGGACGATTGCGGTCCCGGCAACTGCGACTGTCCTGACGGCTGCGCCGATCTCGACGACGGCGCCGGTCCTGACAACTGTGCCGATCCCGAGTTCTGCGGCGATGCAGACAACTGCACCGATCCTCCCGACAATTGCGCCGATCTCGACAACGGCATCGACCCAGAAATCTCCGTCGAGCTCCAATTGGAAGGCGCGAGGTTCGGCCCAGGCACGGGAGTTGTCTCGCCCGTTTGCGCCAGCGTGGGAATCTGCAATTGGGCTGGAGCGGTCGGAAGCTGGACTGGCACTGCGATGGCAGGCGCAATAGCTTGTGCGCCCACAGTCGCTGCCGGTGCGGCATTTTCTTGGTTAACCGCTGGAGCTGCCGAGTCTGCGCGACTCCGTGTCGCTGATCCAGGATGCTCTGTAGCAGTTCCGTCTGCGCTCCCGCTTGACTCTATCTGAGTGAAAGGCTTTTCGACGGCCTTCCATGTGGAGCGGCCGGTGTCAGGCAAAGTTTTCTTCTGGCCGGTTACGTCGGGAATGGACTCGTTCTGTTTTGTTCCAGCAACAATCGATCGCAGTCTTGAGCTTGACCCCTGAGCTGCTGGCAAAGTTTGTTCAAGCTTCGCAGTAAGGCTCTTGGGAACGCCACTTATCGTAATGACCGTGCCGGCTTCGCTCGTGTCTTGGCTCTCCACGCCATTGGTTCCGCGCGGCACCCCACGCCATGCATTCAATTGAGATTGCCAGCTCGAGCGAAAGCTCGGCGCTTCTGAAGCCAAACCGGTTGCAAGATTGCCGATCGCAGGTTTCAGCCAGTTTGCGCTCAGTTCCTTACCGAGCCCGGTCCCTGCCACCAGGCTTTGCCCCTTTCCAGCCTGCCCACCTGCTGCCAACTCTGCACCGAGGTCCATTTGAACTGCTGCGGTCATGCGGGAATCAGGTGCAGACGGCGTGCCAAAAGGAGGTTGGGAGGGGTTAGAAGAATGTCAGGGATGGAACTGATTTTTCCCAATTCGAGATGCGCTCCTGAACTGTTGCACATCTTCCCTCAAGATTTTCTGGTTTGCTGCGACGCGCAGCCCGCTGGCCGATGAGCATTCTCCATTATTTCGTCAGCTTGCGCCTCACCCGAGTTCGCTCGCCGGCTCAGAAACCAGTCATCGAGATCCCGTTGCGCACGCCGCCCTGCCTCGACGCGCTCCAGGGCTTCCGCCTCCTCGATAAGCGTCTCGGTCTGACGGCGTTCGATGCGCTTGCCGAGGAACTCGCGCTGCCGCAAGTTTACGGCCGACTCCGATTCCGCAATGCGCGGCGTCAGCGCTGCGGCGATGCGTTGGGCAACGTGGGTCTCCTCGATTCCAGCGATTCGATCCGTGATCTCGCCGGTCGCGGCACTGGCCGCAACCAGGCGCCTCCCGCCGCGCTCGCGTTCCACACTCCGGGTGAGCGCCTGCTCGAGCCGTTTCAGCTCCGCCCGCGCCGACTCCATGGCCGCACGACACTTCTCTTCCTGAATCTCGAGAACATGCAGCAGGCGTCGCATGGCGCGCGAGACGGCCATCGCTCAAACCTCCGCGGCCAGGGCAGCAAGACGGCGCAGGCATTCGGGAAAGCGAACCCGTTCGCCGGCGGTCTGCGCCAGGAAGGCCCGGATGGCGTCGTGCGCTCGCAGCGCGCGATCGAGATCGGGATCGGCGCCCGCCTTGTAAGCGCCGATGCGCACCAGATCTTCCGAGCGTGCATAGATTGCCAGCAACTTGCGCACCAGCGCGGCCTGCTCGCGGTGAGCCTCTCCAGCCACTGCGGGCATGAGTCGGCTGATCGAATCCAGCACCGCGATGGGGGGGTACCAACCCTCGGCCGCCATCGCGCGCGAAAGCACAATGTGACCGTCGAGCAGGGAACGCACCGCATCCACAATTGGATCCTGCTGGTCGTCGCCCTCCATCAGCACGGTATAGAACGCCGTGATCGAACCGGTCTGAAAACATCCGGCGCGTTCCACAAAACGTGCCAGGTGCGCAAACACCGAGGGCGTGTAGCCCTTGGCTGTCGGCGGCTCCCCTGCGGCGAGCCCGATCTCGCGCGCCGCCATGGCGAAGCGCGTAAGCGAATCGAGCACCAGCAGCACGTGCTTGCCCTGAGCGGCAAAGTACTCGGCCAATGTGGCAGCCGTGAGTGCGGCGCGCATGCGCAGCAGAGGGGATTGGTCGGAAGTGGACACCACAACCACTGCGCGCGCCAACCCCTCCTTGCCCAGAGAATCGCGCAGAAACTCGCCCACCTCGCGCCCGCGCTCGCCCACCAGGCCAACGATCGTCACTTCGGCCTCGGTATTGCGCGTCATCATTCCGATCAGCGTGCTCTTGCCCACACCCGATCCGCCGAAGATGCCCACGCGCTGGCCGCGGCCCACGGTAAGCATGGCGTCAATGGCGCGAATGCCGGTCCCAAGCGGCTCGCTGATGGGCACGCGGTCGAGCGCCGGGCGCACCGCGCCGTCCAAAGGCAACAGGTCCGCGAGGGCTGGGGGACGGCCTTCATCGATCGGCGCAGCCATCGCATCCAACACCCGCCCCATCAGCGCCTGGCCGACCTCGATTTCGGGCTTTGTTTCCTGCGCCCATACCGCGTCGCCGAAACGAATTCCCTCGGTAGTCTCGACAGGCATGGACAACACATTCGACCCGCGAAAGCCGATCACCTCGGCCTGATGACATCGGCCCATGCGGTCCTCGATCTCACAGCACTCGCCGACCGAAATGGGAGGGCCCGCCGACTCGATGGTCTGGCCTACCGATTCGAGAACATGCCCGCGCCAGCGCCAGGGCTGACGGCGCTCTAACCGGGAGAAGTAGCGTTCGAGCAGCGCTGTCATCCGCGCGCCTCGACGGGCGGCGTATCCGATGCTCGGCTCAATGCAGATGGGCTCGCCAACGCATCGGACGTGCCGGCACGGTCAAAGAACCCGCGCTCGATCTCGCCCAACTGCGAGCGAACTCCCAGATCGACGGTTCCGACTTTGCTTTCGATCGCGCATTCGCCAAGCAGCATACCTTCGTCTGCCACCACCAGCGGCTTGGCGGTCAGCTTGGGCAATAGAGCGATCGTCTCCTTCCACATGTCAGCTTCCTTGGCGGGCACGCGGAGCCGGATCTCCGAGGTTGCCGCCAGTTGCCCCAGCGCCACGCGCACTGCCCCCGTTAGCAGGAGCGGGTCCATCTGCGCTTCACGGCGCAGGATGCGCGCCGCCACGGCCAGCGCCAGGCGTACCACCTCCTGTTCGATGGCTTGGAGATAGCGGTCGCGCTCGCGGGCAAAATTTTCGACGAGTTCGGCTGTCTGCCGGCGGTGGCGCTCGGCCTCCGCCGCGGCGGTTGGAGCAAGTGCCTCGCGCTCGGCGCGGCGGCCTTCTTCGCGGCCCCGTTCACGGCCGGATTCGAACGCCTGGCGCGTCTCCGCGGCGAGCCGTTCTTCGAAGTTCATACTGGCGACGCGCCCTCCCGTCCGGACGGCACCGTCTGCTAACGGCTCTACGGCGGCGTCCTCATCGGCTTCGGCCCAGCCGTCCCAGGCCAGCACGGGCGGCGCGTTGGGGCAGGCGGGATATTCAAGGCTCTCCACGCTCCTGTCGCCTCCGCCGCTGCCCTGCGATGCGATCCCCTGCTCGAAGCTTCCTATTCCCTGCGATGCGTCGTTCATTCCCCCGCCAACTGTCGTTGTTCCCCGCCCGCTTCCTTACTTGGCTCCTGTCGGTTCGCTACGCCATCATTTCGTCGCCTGTTTCCAGCTTCAAAATCACTTTGCCCTCGGCCTCAAGCCGCCGCGCCAGGTTTAGAATTTCCTGCTGCGCCTGCGCTACCTCGCGCGAACGCACCGGGCCCAGCACTTCCATGTCTTCCTTGAGCATCTCGACCGCGCGCGAGCTCATGGCCTTGAAGATCTGCGCACGCAGGTCTTCATTGGCCCCGCGCAGAGCCAGTGCCAGTTGCCGCTTGTCGACGCCGGAAACGATCTCGCGAATCGTCGCCGGGGGAACGGTGATGAGGTCCTCAAATGTGAACATCAGATTGCGTATGCTCAGGGCCAGTTCCGGCTGATTCTCTTCGATGGTTTCGAGGATCTTCTTGGCTTCCTCGGCATTGAGCCGGTTCAGCAGATCCGCAACGGCCTTGAACCCGGAGTAGCTGCGGCGCGCCGTATCGCCCACGCTCTCGAGGCGCCGGTGCAGAATCAGCGCCACCTTCTGCGCCATTTCAGGGGAAAACTGCCGCATCTCCGCCAGTCGCTGCACGGCCACGACCTTGTGGTCCTCGCTCAGGTTGTCGAGCACGGTCGAGGCGCGCCGCGGGTCAAGATGAGCCAGCACCAGGGCGATGGTCTGCGGGTGCTCGGTGTCGAGCAGTTTGCCCAACTGCTGGGGATCGGTGCGCTGCAGCTTGGCCAGGTTGCCTTGCGCCGCCTCCTGCGACTGGCGCATCAGCGCCATCAGATCGTCGGCGCGCTCCTTGCCAAAGGTGCCGACCAGAAGCTGCCGCGCGTAGTCCAGGCCGCCATGCACGATGAAATGATGGGTGTCGAGCAGTTCCCAGAATTCTTCGATCACTCCTGCGGAAAGTTCCGGAGTGATGCCGCGCAGGTCGGCCAGCTCTTCGGTAATACGCTGCACGTCGGGTTCCGGGAGCGCGCGCAGCACCTCCTTGGCCAGCTCCTCGCCCACGGCAACCAGCAGAATCGCCGCCTTGCGCACCCCGGAGAGATTAGCTGTCTGGCGCCGCTTTGCTCCGCTCTCGATTCCCTGCTCTGCCAAGACCGGTTCCTTTCTCTGTCTCCCCGACCCGTCCCACTTCCTTGATGCTTCCCGCCTGTTGCACGTTCCTTGCGCAATAGGCCCGATCTTCGGCCATCAATCCGAGTGAATCCAACTTTGCAGCAGCCGCGAGCTCTGCGTGGGCTCCCGTTTCAGATGCGTAGTCACCTGGTCGAAGATCTCCTGCGAACGCAACCGCTCGGGATCGATCTCCGCCGGTTCAGGTGGCCCCAGCGGGCCCTGCGGCGGGGCGGCTCCCGCACCCGCGGGCAGTTCCCGGCGCGCACTCTTCCCGGTGCCGGCTGTCGCGAGCGCCTTGCCGGCGTGGCGGATCGCCGGCCGCAGCCCGAAGGCCACTACGACGAGCAAGCCCATAAGCAGCGCAACATACTTCACCAGATTCGGCGCGCCCTCGGCGGTGCGCAGCGACTTCTCGGCGAGCGTATCGGGGGGCTGCGGGCGATTGTCGTCGAAGGCCAGATCCTGCACCGTCACTACATCGCCTCGCGTGGTGTCGAATCCCACCGCAGCCTGGGCCAATGCCGTCAGATTGCGCAGCTCATCGGCCGAGCGCGGTTGCCAAACTGCAGCATGGTTCTTCGCCTCTGGCTGCATCAGCCGGTCGTTCACGACGATGGCCGCGGTGAGCCTGCGCACGCGCCCGGGATTATCCACGATATGGCGCACACTCTTCGAGACCCCGTAGGTTCCAGATTCGGTCTTGGCGGACTGGGGCGCAGAGGTTTCATGCGGATATACGGGAACCGCCTGCGTGTTGGGCGCATTGGAGGCGGTGCCCGGGACCCCGGCGGCGACGGGCTGCGCGCCGGTAGTCTGCTCGGTGCGCTCGAGGGCAAGGGTGACGGTTTTTCCGGGATCGTAGTTCTCGTCGGTCTCTTCGGCAGCCTCGGCGTCGAAATCGAGCGTAACCGAGGCGCGCACGTTGCCCACGCCGGTCACCGGCTCGAGCGTCGCGATCAATTTGTCTTCAAGAGCTTGCTCGGCGCTCAACTGCATGGCCTCGACGGTCTTCGGTCCCAGTGGAGAATTGCCCGCCGCATCCACCAGCACCACGTGCTCCGGCGCCAGCCCGTCGACGGCCGAAGCGACCAGATTGCGGATGGCGTCGGGCTCGCCCTCGGCCAGCGAACGGTGGCGCAGCTTGATCACCACGGCGGCCTTGGCCGGACGCTCCTGATCGCGAAACAACGAGTCGTGCGGCATCACCAGATGCACGCGCGCCGAGGCCACGTCGGAGAGCGTGCCGATGGTGCGTTCCAACTCGCCTTCAAGAGCCCGCTGAAAGTTCACCTGCTCGTCGAACTCCGAGCCTACCCAGTTCGGCTTGTCGAAGATCTCGAACCCCAGCCGGCCGCTCTTGACGCCCCCCTTGGCTGCGGCAGCCAGCCGTGCCTTGTCCAGTTGCGCAGCCGGAACCATGATGCCGGAGCCATCGGGGCTAGGCTCAAAAGGAATCTGCGCCGAGGCGAGGATCTGCTCGATCTGCCGCGCATCGTCCGGCTCGAGGCCAGCGTAGAGCGTCCGCCAGTCGGGACGCAAACCGTACCATGCCAGCCCGCCCAGCAGCGCCGTCAGCATCATGGTCGCAACCATCGCCCAGCCGCGCTGCGCGGGGGCCATCTGCGCCCAGCGCACCCACGCCAGGCTCCATAGCCCGGACCACCGTCCGCCTTTCTGCACGTCTCCCAGCGGCGGTGGAGTCTTCTCCAACTGTGTTCCCGTGGCCATAGTCTCAGCTATTCGCTGCTAGCTCCTGGCTTCCAGCATTTCTCTGTGCCGCGACGCCAATTTGCGGTGCTCCGCGATGAGGCTAGGAGCTGGAGGCTAGAAGCTGTCTTTAAAACTGCATGCCCATCACGCTCTGGTAGGCCTGAACGGCTTTGTTGCGCACTGCCAGCACCAGCTCGAAGGCCATATCCGCTTTCTGCGTAGCAATCATCGCCTTGTGCACATCCACCCCGGAGCCGGTCATCAGGCCGGTCACTGCCGTCTGCGCCTGCTGCTGCAATGCATTGACCTGCCCTATGGCATCTGTCATCAGCTCGGCGAACGGAGAGGATGCGGTGGGCTTTGCAGCCTGCGATGCGAACGGACTCGTGATACCCGAGCTTGCCGCCCTCGGGGCAGCCGTTACCAGATTCACTGCGGCCAACATGTTGTATGCCTCCTCGGCCTCAAACCCCTGCACGTTCGTGAATCGCTCACTCTCAAACTCCG
>JARLFZ010000079.1 GCA_031296305.1 Occallatibacter sp.
AGCAGCTTGTGGGCCACGGCCCAGGCCTTTTCGGGGGTGCGCATCTCCGGCGCAAGCACGTGTGAGTGGCTGATGGACTTTTGATGTTCGAGCTCGGCCATCTCGAAGTCTTCGCCGCGCAGCCAGTGCCACAGCCGCTGGCCCCACACCGAGCCGAAGACCTCGCCGAGTCGATCGCAGTCGAGTGCGAGCAGTTGGTCCATGGTGTGAAGGCCTTTTTCGTTCAGGCGCTTTTCCGTGCGCGCGCCGATTCCGGGCAGATCGCGGAGGGTGAGCTGATGGAGCGCTTCAGGAAGGATGTCGAGGGGGAGGGCCACAAGACCGTCGGGCTTTTCCATGTCGCTGGCGATTTTGGCGAGGTAGCGATTGGTGGCCAGACCCACGGAACTGCGCAGCATCGTTCCGACGCGCTCGCGGATGGTGGCTTTGACGCGCATGCCGAGATCGATGGCGGCGAGGAGGGGACGTTCGCGGCCGATGAGGCGGCAGGCCATCTCGTCGATGGAGCAGACGGCGGTGACGGGGACGCAGCTTTCGACGGCTTCCACGATGCGGTGATGGAATTCTGTGTAGAGCTCGTGCCGCGCTTCGACGAGAACGATGTCGGGGCAGAGACGTTTGGCGTCGGCGACGATGGTTCCGGTGCGCACGCCAAAGGCTTTGGCTTCGTAGCTGGCGGCAATGCAGCAGGTGGTGTCGGCCATCATGGGCACGACGCCTACGGGACGGCCGCGCAGCTCCGGCCGCGCCTCCTGCTCGCACGAGGCGAAGTAGGAGTTGAGATCGACGAAGAGCCAGTTGAGCGAGGAATCCTGCGGGGATTCAGCGGCGGCAGGTTGCTCCGGCTTGCGCGCGGAGCTTTCCAATTCACGGCCCAGGTTCACAAGTTCTTCAGGCCACTCCTCTGGAGCGGGCGAGAAGGCCGGATTGGGGACCGAAGCCATATGGGCACTATTTTCGCTTTTTATTCTCTCTTTAGCAATAGGGCCATGTGCCTTTGGTCACTGACATGCCCCTGAACGTGACATGAGATAACCTCTGAGAGAGCAGATATCGTCTAATCTGATACAGTCATCCTGGTTTTGGACGGGTCATACTTGTACAGGTGTTGTACAAGTCATACCTTCACAGAAGCCCGGATAGCGCGGAACGGTGACCGAAGATGCAGACCATAACGCATTGGCTTACGGCGAACGAAAGCGTTCTTGCCGTGCTGGTCACGGTAGGCGTGGCGGTGTTGCTGGTGTGCTGCCTGGAGTGCACCAAGTGCGGCTGCCGCGACAAGGATGAGTTCTTCCATCGCCACGAAAATTAGATCCTCGACTGCATGAAATTCGTAGCAGCTTAGCGATTCTTGTGCGGGCGTGGACGCCCGCACGACAGCCGGTCTCCCACCCCAACAAGTGAAAAGCCACTCGTTGGGGACCCCGGTCTGGAGACCGGCGCTACTCGCCCGGCTTCAGGTACAACTCAAATTGCGCCAGAATCCGGTTGTAGAGACTGGTGCGCACGTCGGCGCCGCTGATAGAGTGCGTCTTGCGCGGATAGATCTGTAGATCGTACGGGTCGCCGGCCTCGATGAGCTTCTGCACAAACTGCACGGTGTTTTCGATGTGCACATTGTCGTCGCCGGTTCCATGCGCGATGAGCAGCCGCCCTTTCAAGTGCGCCACTGAGTTGACCACAGAAAAGTCGCGGTAGCCGTCGGCATCGTCGGCGGGAACGCCGAGATAGCGCTCGGTGTAGATGGAGTCGTAGTTGGCCCAGTCGGTGACGGGCGCTACTGCGACGCCGGCGCGGAAGCGGTCGGAGTGCGTCATTGCGTAGAGCGTGAAGGTGCCGCCCCAGCTCCATCCCCACCAGCCAAGACGCTTGGGATCGAGTTGCGGAGCCTGGACGAGCGCCGTGTCGACGACGGTCAACTGATCTTCAAGCTGCACCGGGCCGAAGTTCCGAAAAGCCGCCTGGGCGAAAGCGCGGCCGCGGTAGCCCATGCCGCGATTATCGGCGCGGAGCACGGCGAAACCGTGCTCGGCGAGCACATTGTCGAAGAGCAGATTGTCGTGCCACTGGTTCACGACTTCCTGGGCGTGGGGTCCGCCGTAGGGATTGACGATGAGGGGAACGGTGGCGGGATTGGACGAGCCGGAGGGCATCAGGAGCGTGGCGTAGAGCGTGGTTCCATCGTGGGCCTTGACTTCAAGTTGCTGCGGCAATCTCAACTGGTAGGAGTCGAGCGTATGAGTCTCCCAAAACACGCGGCAATTGTGGGCCGAAGCGGGAGCGGCAAGGGCAGTACCGGTCTCGTCAAATCCCTCTGCTTTGCAAACTCGGAGCACGGGCGTCGTCGCGCGCGTGGAGTACTTTTCGGAGAAGGATTTTCCGCCCGGCGCGAAGGCGGCGGCGTGAAATCCTGCGCCCGCGCTCAACTGCCTGCGCTCGCCGTTAAAGTTGACTTGCCAGATCTGCTGCTCCAGCGGATTGCCTTCGTTCGATGCATACGTAACGACCTTGTGCGCGGGGTCGACGCTGTACACGTCGCCCACTTCGAAATCGCCCTTTGTGAGTTGCTTCTCCAGCTTGGCGTCTGAAGCTAGCGGACTGGCGGAGTTGTAGCTGTAGAGATAGAGGTGGGTGTGTCCGTCGCTCCAGCTCGAGAGAACCACGGCGCCATCGCCGACAGCCACTTCGTAGTCTTCATCGAGGAACTTCTCGTCGCCGATCTCGAGCATCTTTCGCGCATTGCCAAGTGCGGCGCCGACGAAATACAGGGTGCGATGCTTGTGATCGCGACTGACGGTCTCGACCCAGAGGGTTTTGCGATTGACCCAGCCAAAGCGCGGGATATAGTCGCCGGGGTGGATGGGAATGTTCATCCATGTGGTCTTGCCGCCCTTGGCGCTCACCACGCCCACGCGCACTTCGGGGTTGGCATCGCCGGGCTGGGGATAGCGCTGCATGTCCACCTGCGCGTGCGTGGGAATCCAGTCGGTGATCGGATACTGCGACACGGCGGTCTCATTCATCTCGAGATAGGCGAGGTTCTTTGAGTCCGGCGACCAGAAATAGTTGCTGCGCGTGTCGAGCTCTTCCTCGTAGACCCAATCCACCTCGCCGTTTAATATCGATTGCCCTTTGCCGGCCGAGGAGCTGGGCGCGGGCGCCACGGCGACGGCGGGCGTTCCGGGGTAGCGGAGATTGACGACGGAAAGCGAATGATCGCGAATGAAGGAGACGCACGAGCCGTCGGGCGAGAACTTGGGATCGTCGCCAGAAGCGGCTCCCGTAAAGCCGATCTGCACGCCCGTGCCGTTGCGCAGGTCGTAGAGCCAGAGGCGGCCATCGGCGTCGAAGAGGAGGTGGGCGGAGTCGGGCGCCCAAAAGTAGCCGGCCATTTTGTAGCGATTGCGATGATCGCGGTCCTGCTCGGAGCCGTCTTTGCCGTCGAGTGAAGCCATTTTGGCGGCGCTCACCATCACATGTACCTTGCCGGTGTCGGGATCCACATCCATCAACTCGCCGCCATCGAGATAGGTCAGATGCTTTCCGTCGGGAGACCAGGCAAGCGTTTCGGGCGCCCTGGGAACCAGCGGACCGTGCGCGAAGAGGTCTTCAACCGTGAGCTGCTTCTGCTGCGCCTGTGCGGCGGCGGAGTGAGAAGCAAGAACGAGGGCAACAAGAACAACGGACAAAAGAGCAGCGGCTCGCGTCAAATAGAGTTCCTCCTGAAGTGGAAATTCTGGAGAGTAGCCCGAGGAGCGTTTCGAGGTGGTGACAGCAACATGCAGGGCTTGGAGAAAAGTGTAAATCACTGACTCTGTCAGGGCATTCACTGTTCCCTTCCGGCAGTTTCCTCCTGAGATTAGCGCTTGCTCGATTACGGCGAGGCCACGTATATTCGGGAGATTCCCCGGGGGGTAAAAGCGTGTCGACAGCGTACGATGTGGCCATCGCCGGCGGTGGCCTGGGCAGCGCAGCCCTGGCCAAAAACATGGCGGAACAGGGCGCTAGGGTTCTCGTCATCGAGCACGAGAAGCAATTCAAAGACCGCGTCCGCGGCGAGGTGATGTTTCCCTGGGGTTACGCTGAGGCGCGGGCGCTCGGAGTTGCCGATTGTCTCGCTGAAGCCGGAGGGCACCACCTCAACTGGCTCGACACTTACGTTTCGAGCGACCTGGTAGAGCATCGCGAAGTTATCCCCAGCACAACGCATCAACTGCCCTTCCTTGCCTGCTATCACCCCGCCATGCAGGAGTCGCTGTTAAAGGCGGCGGCAGCAGCGGGCGCCACGGTCCGACGGGGGGCGGCAGTTCGCGAAGTGCGGCCGGGCGCGCCTGCGGAGATGGTGATTGAGGAAGACCGCCGCCTTGAAACTATCACCGCGCGGCTCGTGGTGGGAGCCGAGGGACGATCGTCCCTGGTGCGTTCTTCGGCGCACTTCCCGGTCCTGCGCGATCCCGAAGACATGATGATCGCGGGAATTCTGCTGGAAGACGTGCCGGCGGCGGAAGACACCCTGCAGGGCATCTACAACTTTGCGCTGGGGCATCTGGTTGTTATCGGTCCCCAGGGTGGTGGCCGTGTGCGAATGTATTTGTGCTACCACGATCGAACGCAGGCGCGCTTTCAGGGATCCGGCGACCTCGCCAGATTTGTTGAAGGTTGCAAGAAGACAGGCGCAAGCGCCGCGCTCTTCGAAGATGCCCGGCAGATCGGGCCACTGGCCACCTTCGGCTGCGCGCACAGTTGGGTCGATCATCCCTACCGCGATGGAGTGGCGCTCGTCGGCGACACGGCCACATCGAGCGATCCCACCTGGGGGCAGGGCCTTTCCCTCACCTTGCGCGATGCCCGCGTGTTGCGCGATCACCTGATGCGCACGGACGACTGGGATGCTGCCGGCCATGCCTACGCCAACGAACACGATGGCTATGCCGGTCGTCTGCACGCCTTCCACCAGTGGATGACTGCGATGTATCTTGAAACGGGACCAGACGCCGATGCGCGCCGCGCGCGGGCCATGCCGCTTATCGCGCAAGACCCGAGCCGGCAGCCAGACGCGCTTTTCGTAGGGCCCGATCTGCCGGTTGACGAAGCGGCCAGGAAGCGCTTTTTCGGGGAAGACTGACGTGGAAACTTTGTGCGTTTCGTTTGCCTGCGGATTCCGCGAGGCTTCGAAGGGAGACTTTGACGTTTCTTGTTGTGGGTTCAGCTCTCTAATTTCTTGATGTACAGCCAAAGGCCGGCCAACATGAAGGCGATGGCGACGAAACATAAGCCGAGCCCGATACGGCGATGGTTACGCTCGACCATCGCGTCCTTGCCGGCCTTGAGGTTTGCGGCTGCGATCTTCATGCCGACCTGGATGTCCTGATCGACTAGGGCAGCCTGAAAGCTGTGAATGGTGACGCGGGCTTTGGTGAGAGCGTCGCGCGCTTGATCCTGGCTCAGGCGAGCCTCACTTACTTCCATGCCGGAAGACTCGGCGAGACGCAGGGCGTCGTCGGCCTGCTTGATGGTGCTGTCCAACTGCGTGAGGTTGGCGAGGATCGAGGCGCGTGCGCGATCACAATGGTCGCCGGGAGCGTGGCAGCGCATGCAAACCCCGCTGGGGCCGGTGCTGAGCATGGCATCGGAAGGCATATGGATGCCGTGATTGGTGTGGCAGACCACGCAGCCGGGAAGGCCTTTATCCTGAAAGACCTTGCTGTGCGTGCTCTTCGCGTACATCTGCGCCTGGAAGACGTGGCAGTTGGCGCAGACGTTTTGCACCTTGTCGACGCCGGGCGGCACCGCGCCGTGGTTTCCGTGACAGGTGGTGCAGGTGGGCGCGCTCAAATCGCCGCGCACCGCCAATGCGTCGTGGTGGACGCTGGTGTTGTACTTGGCGAACTGGTCGGTGGGAATCCCATACTGCTTCATGTAATTCGCGTCGGCGTGGCAACGCGAGCAGGTTGTAGCCACGTTGACGGGATTCACGGTGGAACGGGGATCGCTGGGCGGGCGGATATCGTGCACGCTGTGGCAGTCGATGCAGACGGCCACCTTGGCGTCGCCGGCTACCAGGCGCTTGCCGTGCACACTGGTGTGGTATTCAGCCAACTGGTCGGTGCGCAAGCTGGGGTCGTACTGGCGCATGAGGTTGGGATTCGAGTGGCACGATCCGCATAAGTCCGGTATCTTTCTGCGATCGATCTTGCCCTTGAAGCCCGCCTTGCTGCCCATGGCCACGGTGGGATCGTAGCTGGAGGCGTCGCCGCCATGGCAACTGGTGCACGTGAGGCCCTTCTGCGCGTGAATGTCCTGGCTAAACTTGTCGGAACTGACTCCCAAAGGATCCGGCATCGTGGAGTGGCAATCCACGCACGAGTTCACTGCCTGCCCGTATCCCAGACATGCCGCAAGCGCGACCAATCCTGCCAGAACGGCGGAGCGGGGAGCGGCGAACCCGCGGACCTTATTGCGCAACATAACCATAGACACTCATCACGATCATGAAAACCAGAGCAAAGATTCCGAGGCCGGTGATCCAGGTGCGGGTGCGTGCTGGCTTATCGCTCTCAAAGAAGGGCAGCAGCACCCAGAACAGACCGGCCAGGCTGCAACCGAGGATGCCAAGAACCTCCCCATCGACGATCCACACTTTCGAGGGAATGAGCTTGAGAGTCTGGTACATGAAGAGGAAGTACCACTCAGGCTTGATTCCCGCCGGGGCCGACGCAAAAGGCTCTGCTTTTACGCCGAGGTTCCACGGGAACAGCGCAGCCAGCGCGCCCAGCGTGGCGATCGCCACGTACCAGGCCATCAATTCGCGCAACAGAAAATTGGGAAAGAACTTCATCTCCCGGCGCAATGAAGGATTCGCGGCCCACGCCTTCTCAACCTTTGGCGGGACGCTCATGCCCTGGCGCTGCACCAGAAAGAGATGGATCGCAATCAGCACCGTGACCAACATGGGCAGCACGGCAACATGGAATCCATAGAATCGGGTCAGCGTGGCTCCGGTTACCTGCGGGCCGCCGCGAAGAAAAACCATCATGGGCTGGCCGATGATGGGGACCTGCCCGGCCATCTGCGTGCCGACCGTGGTGGCGAAGAAGGCCAGCTTGTTCCAGGGCAGCAGGTAGCCGCTGAAACCGAATCCCATCACCAGAAAAAGCAGCAGCATGCCGCTCACCCACGTCATCTCCCTGGGCTTGCGGTACGCCTTCAGGAACAACACGCTGAACATGTGCACGAAGGCAGTGAAGATCATCAGGTTGGCCGACCACGAGTGGATGGAACGAATCAGCCAGCCAAACTGCACCCGCGTCATGATGTACTGCACGCTTTCGAACGCTTCGTTGGCGCTGGGGCGGTAATACAGCAGCAGCAGGATCCCGGTGAACACCTGCACCATGAAGAGAAACAGGGTGATCCCGCCGAAGAAGTACCAGTACGACAGTCGATGCGTGGGAACTGTTTTGTGGCGGAACGGCTCAATCAGTCCGTCCAGATGCAACCGGTCGTCAAGCCAGCGATAGAGCGCGGCGAACATGGCTACGCCTCCTGCTTCCGGCTGACGACAATCTCTTCGCCGCGCAAATGAACGTCGAACGCATCCAGCGGCCTGGGCGGAGGACCGGAAACATTGCGGCCGCTGAGATCGTAAATTCCGTTGTGGCACGGACACCAGATCTGGCGCAGATCGGCGCGGTACTGCACTGTGCATCCCAGGTGGGTACATGTGGCCGAGAGTGCGCGATAGGTGCCGTCGCTCTCCAGAATCAGCAGGCCGGGCCGGCTGCCGAACCGGAAAATCTCTCCGGAATTCGGCTTCAGATCACCCACCTTGGCGGCCACCACCTCGTCGCCGCCCAGATCGATCACCGGGGGCGGCACAAGGAAGCGCAGCACCGGATAGAGAAATGAGGCCAGAGAGGCAAGCACGCCGCCGCCCAGGAAGAGCTCAATCGCGTGGCGCCGCGTGACCCGCGTCTGAGGAATGGGTTCAGCGCACATAAGCCGCACCTCCAGCCGCAGTCCGGTCCGGGAACTCTGAATGCGTCGTCAAACCAGAAACCAAGAGCCGCAACCTCCCACGACAAGCTCGCCTGCACGCCTCTGGAGCGATTCATGGCTGAAACGCTCTGCTTGTTAGCCGTGCGGAAACATTAGAGATCGTTCGAGATGTTGGTCTGTGATAGGGATCACAATTGAAGGCGCAAGAACGGTCGTTCTGGCTTCTGGTCTTGTGATATGGGCCACAACCTCGTACATCCGATAGGCGTCGGGTTTTTAAAAAGAGAGCCGTGCGAGGTCACGCGCAACAAGTGGCGCAAACAAAGTTGGTGCGGACGCGAAGCAGGTCGCGTCCGCCAATCAAACGGAGTGGGGTTCTGTTCAGGCGCAACAGGGCCGCGGGAAATTCCGCCCGCACCTGAAGAGTCTCCTCGCCATGCGCATTTTTAATTGCTTGCTTTCGCTCGCTTCTCACTTCTCCAACGTGCGCACGTACTGGATCGCTGCATTGATCTGTGCGTCGGTCAGCTTGCCGTTCTCTGCGGGCATCTTGCCCTTGCCATTCTTCACGGCGGTAAAAAGCTCGGCGTCTGAAGCTTTGATCACCGCCGGATCCTTGAACGACACGGCCTTCAGCGCCTTACCCGCCGGATTGTTGGCCATACCGTCCGGGCCATGGCACATGAGGCATTTCGCTTTGTAAATATCTGCCCCGCTGCTTTGTGCAAACGCCGGAGTGACGAAGGCTGCCGCAAGACACAAAATCACGAAACGTTTTGAACTGACTTTCACGAGCGAGCTCCTTTGCGCCGGGATTTACCTTCTGCCTTCCCGGCTTCGCGCAAGTATACGCCGATGGTCATTCACAGTCTGCTACACACCGTTTACAAGTGATGGTCCATTCGAAACCAATCGCCATAAGTCCCGGGTTGGCACCATAAGGACATGCAAGTCCCACGGAGGACCCTGGGGCGGACGCCCAGGTGATTTGTGTACTTTTTGAGGCCCGCCACTTCTGCGTACTTTGCAAAGCGTCGCAGGGAGACTTAAACGTTTGGAGACGTAAGGGTCGACGGTGTATGTTGCGCAATATGCAATGGGCAACTCCGGAAGAACGCCGCGGACTAGGTCAGGCGCGGCGCAAGCAGGTGCGACGCCACCAGCACGAAGAGCTGCAACCGAAGGCGAGACCGGTTTCGGCGCTAACTCTTTTGGAGCGATCGATGCGCGGCCGCGTGCCGGCGCTGATCGCGTTGAAATACGAGTTGATGGCAGAGTCGCCGTTCGGGTATTTTCGCGGCGCGGCGCCGGTGATGGCGGCGGACCTGGCGCAACTGCCCTCCACAGGGATCATGAGCCAGCTTTGCGGCGATGCGCATGTGCGCAACCTGGGCGCCTATGCCGCGCCGGACGGCCGGCTGGCCTTCGACATCAACGATTTCGATGAGACGATTGTCGGTCCCTTCGAGTGGGACCTGAAGCGCATGGCCGCCTCACTGGTGCTGGCGGGGCGTGCCGCGGGACACAGGGACGGCTCGGCGCGAAAGGCGGCCGTGGCGTGCGTAGAGCGTTATGCCGCGCAGATGCGCACCTTTGCCCACATGCCGCAACTGGAAGTGAACCGGTTCCAGGTGCATCGTCTGGGCCTGGCAAAGGCGGTGCACATGGCGCTGGCCAAAGCCGAGCGCGCCACGCCACTGCACACGCTGGAGCAGCTTACGGCGCCGGTCTCGACGCGGCCCGGCGCGCCGCGCCGCTTCAAGGAATCGAAACCCGTGCTGACGCGCGTTACAGGAGCCCGCGCCGCAGCGGTGCTGGCCTCGCTCGATCCTTACAGAGAAATGCTGGAGCCACAGCGGCGGCACCTGCTCTCGTTTTACCGGCCGGTAGACGTGGCTTTCAAAGTGGTGGGCACGGGATCGGTTGGCCTGCGCGATTATTGCATCTACTTTGAAGGCAACGGTCCTGCCGATCCGCTGTTTTTGCAAATCAAAGAAGAGGCAGCATCGGCTTACGCGCCGTATTTGCCCGACGCGCACCCTGCGCCGCACAACGGACAACGGACGGCCGAAGGACAACGCGCCATGCAGATCCAGACCGATCCGTTTCTGGGTTGGACGCACATGGGCGGGCGGCAGTATCTGGTGCGGCAGCTTAACGACCACAAGGGATCGATCGAGATTGGCGACCTGGCAGGCGCGAACCTGAAGGCCTACGCCGAGGTATGCGGCGAATTGCTGGCGCGCGGCCACGGCCGCTCCGGCGACCCGCAGGTAATTGCAGGCTACATGGGGTCGGGCACCGCTTGCGCTGAAGCAATGGCGGATTTTGGCGTGGCCTACGCCGACCAGACGGTGAAGGACTGGGAGCAGTTGAGGCGGTCGGGGAAAGCGAAGCAAAAAGCATAGGGCGGCTGCGCTAGCGCCGGTAGACATCGTAGCCGCGCAGGTGCGTAACGAGCCTGAACTCCTCCGTCAGCAGTTGCATCAACTCCGCGCGATCGGGAGTGGGGTCTTCCTTCGTCTGCACATCGTTCTTCACAATCAGCCAGCGAATGTTGTGCGTGCGCACGAGGGCGGCGATCTCGGGCGGCGAGTACGGATCGATGGTGGGATCGAAGAACGGTACGGGGAAGTGCGGATTGCGGCCGGTGGCGAAATAGAAGGGTTCTTCTCCGGGGATGAGAACGATTCCGTCGTCGAAGGGAATGTTGACCTGGGCGTAGCGCAGCAATTCGTCGATTTCTGGTATGTATGGTCCCGGTGTCGCGAGGCCTGCGAGTCCGGGAAATGCGGAGTGCGCGGGAGGGCTGTCGGGAAGGTTGGCGTAGTTGAGCCGCTCTTCGCTGGCGGTGTAGAAGCCTCCGCAGACTAGCAGCGTGATGGAAATGATTGCGGCCAGGGCGGGCGTGAACCAGCGATTCGCGTTGGCGCGCGCGGTGAAAGCGGCGAGAGATGCCAGCAGCTCGGCGAGCAGCAAGATGAGGAGCGGCCAGATGCCGTAGGTCGAGCCCCAGAGCTGCTGCGACATGAATGTGCCATGGATGGCGGCGAGCAACAGCAGCGGCAGAAAGCTGCGCAGGGAGGGCTGGCGACGCAAAGCGAAGAGATTCGCGAGGGCCAATGCGGCGGCCAGCACCAGCACGAGCGGCCAGAGCGCCAGCAGGGCATCACCACGTTCGTCGGGGTCGTCGTAAAGCAGCAGCGAAGCGAGCGTGAAGAGAAAAGGGGCGGCGAGCAGAGCGAAGGCGGCGATTTGCGGCCAGCGGGATTTGAATCCCACCCTTCGCGCGATGAAACTGCGCAAAGGATGGGGCAACCGAAGGAGTAGGAGCGCGGCGAGCATGCAGGGCAATGTCCACGCAAGCGTGGGATCGCGGTAGACGCCGAGCATGGGGCTGAGTCCGGGCAGGCGGCGTTGGCCCGCATACTGGATAGTCCAGTGAAGGTAGTTGCCGAGACCGGCAGTCGAATGAAGAGCCAGGAGTGCGGCCAATAGTGCGGCGCACGCGCCGGCAAGAAAGGCGACCAGTGATGTGCGAAAGCTCGTGCTATCCCCGGTGCCCAAATGCGAGGCACCGGGGGCACCCACGTTTGAGCTATGTTGGTGCTTGGAGAATTGCGCGAGAACGAGCACAACGAGAACGGCGCCCACCGCTATAAGGAAAAGCGGCAGGCCCATGTTCTGCTTAAAGAACATGGGAATGCACGCCGATGCGCCGGCGGCAAACGCAAAGAGCGCGCTTTTTCTGCGATCAAGTTGCGTGAACGCCCAAATCGCGACCAGCAGCCAGAAGCCGCAGTCGCAGTCGTACTCGGGCGTGGGAACGATGGAGTAGACGCCGAGAAAGATGAGCGGTGCGGCAAGCGCGAGAGCCAGCGTCCACGCGGCGGTTACGCGACCGCGCAGCGAGGTGAGCGCGATTCTCCACGCCAGTACCGTGCCCAGACCGCCGGTGATTGCGGCATAGAGAACGTGGTGAAAGAAGACCCGGCCCGTGAGGCGGATGATGGCAGCCTGGATGAGAAACGTGAGTGGCGCGTGCGCCAGGGGAAAGTCGCGATAGGGCACCTGGCCGAGAGCGATGCGCTCGGCGGTGTTGAGGATGTAGCTGAGATCGAAGAGCACCGCCACGTGCGCGTTTTGCCAGAGCACCACGGCGGCGGTCGCGGCAAAAAGCGCTGTAGCCGCAAGCCAGTCGCGCAGCGCCCAGCGTGGGGCGACGGGTCGCGATGCGGCGGGTGCGGGCTCTGGTGGATTCGATTCTGTGGGCTCGGGCGCTCTGCTTACCATCCGCGATGATAGTAATAGGCCCAGCAAGGCACGGAACATAGCGCCATGATGAGGGCGACGAACCAGCCGATCCCGGTCCAGCCAAGGAAGATGTTCAGAAGCAGGATTCCGGTGGCGTTATGGGTGTGCCGCGCGGCCGCGATGATGGCGGGGAGGAAGTAGAGGACGCCCAAGAAGATCAGGAAATGCATAGAAGCCCCCAGTGGTCCCAGGAGTGTTACGCACAGTGTAGCGCCGGAGTTCCGTTGTTCGTTGAGGTTTTTGAAGCGAGCTTCAAAATGGTGTGTGGATTCCGGGCAACATCCCGCAAGGGCTAGCCGGGATTTTTCGCCCACGTCTCGACGGCAGGTAAGACGGCCCATTTCTCAAGCGGTGGGCGCTCCTGCGGGGGTCTGGAGACCCCCGCTACAGCCGGTCTGGAGACCGGCGCTACATTTGATTGAGTCCGGCGCGGAGCGGGAAGATCACCGCGTTTCTTCGTCGACGGTTGCGATCAGGGCCTGAATGTTCGCGGTGGGCACCTGGGGCGGCATGCCGCCGCCGCAGGAGACGATGAGCCGCGACTGGTCTTCGAGGGGCTGAAGTAATTCGCGCACGGCCCGCTCCACATCGGCTGGCGTGCCTTCCGCCAGCACATCGCGCGGGGGAATGTTTCCCAGGAGCGCGATGTTGTGGTGGGTCCACTGCTGCAGCTCCGCAATGGTGTGCTGCACACCGAAATTCAACAGGTTGATGCCTGCCGATTCCAGCATGGGCGCAGCGGCTTTCACGGGCGCGTCGCAATGGAAGAACTTTACCGTGACATCGGCAGAGTAGATGCGCTGGAGGTAAGGCAGAGCGAAGCTTTCAAAGTCCCGCCGCCCCACGAAGCCCACAATGTCGTCGAGCAGGAAGATGCCGTCGATGGTGGGGAACAGCTCGCGTTGATATGCGATCCAGGCCACGAGAAAATCGGTGACGATGTTGAGCAGGCGGTGCATGCGCTCGGGCTCGGTCTTGAGCGCCTCAAGGAACTCCGTCGTGCCCATGAGAAACGAAGCCACGTTGAGGGGGCCGCGCGCCACGGCAAAGCGGATTTTGTGACCAGCCTTCTCCATCTCGGGCTGGGCGTGCTGGAGCCGCTTGATGACAAAGGGCAGAAGGCCGTGCTTGCGCGGGTCGGGTGGCGCGAGGCGATCGACTTCTTCCGGAGCGTGCAGCACCTTCATGGCGAAGGGGAAGTCGTTCTCGCCCCAGATTGAAACCGAGCCGAACGCCGAAGGCTCGGTACACATGCCGTACTCCGACCAGAAGCCGGGCAGGAAGATGGTTTGAGGAAAGGCGTTGATGGCCTTGAAGTTGTCGTCGAGAAAGATGCGGTCGGAGGTGAAGTAATCGAGGATGGTGTGGCCGGCCCAGTTTGGCAGCCAGGGGCTATCGATGATGAAAGCGGTAGGAAGAGGGTGCAGTGGTTCTCCGCGGATGACGGAGACGAGCGTGTTCCATTCGCGATCGTTCATGGCCTGTCCTCCCGCGCACAAAAATGGCCCCGCGGTAGGCTCCCAATGTTAAGGCGAGTATGTACGAGTGTACACCACAATTTTTTGTGCCTCGAATTATGTCCAGGCACTTCTGGGTTGCGGGCTATTGGAGGCGCTTGGAAAGAACGCGCCCGAGGGGGGCGATTTGAGCAAGAGTAGTTAGCCGAAGAGCAAAAAACGCGCGTTTATCCGAAGCCGGCTCCGAAATTCCGTATTGCGCACCCCGATGTAGGTGGGTATACTCCGGTCGTTCCCAAAAACCCGATCGAGGAGACGTTATGGGCAAGATCAATGTTGGGCGTTTGATTCTGGGCGGCATTGTTGCCGGGATTGTTATGGATTTATTGGGATATCTGGTGGATGGACTGATGCTCGCTCAGACATGGTCTGACGACATGATCCTCCTCAGCAAGAACGAGTTTTCCACCACCCAGTTGATCGAGTTCAACCTGCTGGGAATCGTCAGCGGACTCGTGGCGGTTTGGATCTACGCTGCCATCCGGCCGCGTTTTGGCGCCGGTGTGAAGACTGCGATCTACGCCGGAATCGCGGTGTGGATCGTGGGCGTTCTGGTGCCGAACGCCAGTTTCATGTACGTGGCAGGCCTCTTCTCCAGGCATCTAACGCTCTATACGACGTTGGGCGGTTTGGTAGAGGTGGTCGTGGGAACAGTTGCGGGAGCGGCGCTTTACCAGGAATAGTTGAGCCCGAGACCGCTGACGCCACCGATTTCGAAGTGCCACGCCTGACTGAGCGGATCATCCGCTTAGCAGGGCGTGGCGCTTATGCGCTGCTTTACTCCCGCCCTCCGCGCCTCACCCCTCTACAATGAATCGGTATGCCGACGGCGGTTCGATCGCACGCGAAGATCAATCTGGGGCTTTATCTGGGTGCGCCGCGCGCCGACGGGTTCCACTCCCTGACCACCGTCTACCAGACGCTGGAAGTCCATGACATCGTTACAGTTAAGGCAATACGCTCGGCGCAGACCACGCTGCGGTTGAGCTCGAACGATGCCCGCGTGCCTACGGACGAGCGCAACACCGCCTGGAAGATGGTTTCTCTGGCTTTGGAGGAGATGGGCACCGAAGCGGCGGTCGAGATTCACATCGAAAAACGGCTTCCGGTGCAGGGCGGACTGGGAGCCGGATCGGGCAATGCGGTTGCGGCGCTGGTGGGGCTGGAAAAAGAGCTGGAAAAGCAGGGAACAGGGATCTGGGAACAGGGATCAGAGAGCAAAGGCGCGGATTGGGCGAGGCGATGGGGGGAAATCGCCGCGAAGGTCGGCTCCGATGTGCCGCTTTTTCTGATAGGCGGAACGGTGCTGGGACAGGATCGCGGACAGGAGGTTTCTGCGCTGCCCGATCTCGAGCCCACCTGGTGCCTGGTGGTGGTTCCCGAGGTAGGTGTTTCCACGCCGCAGGCTTTTCGCGACTGGGACGCGCTTTGCGCCCAGGAAGGTTTGACCGCGGAGGCAAGTGCCGATAGACTAAGAGAGTCGAGCCGCGCCTATGCCAGCGCTTTTCGGGGAGCGATTCCCGAGAGCGGGCCTGGAGCAGGCTCCTCCGGTGTCTTCTCCGCGGGAGAAGACCTAGCGGGACCAAAAGAGTCTGCGCTTGTCCGCACCGGGATCACGAGCTGGATCGAGAATGACTTCGAACGTGTGGTCTTTCCCCAGCATCCCTCCCTTGCAGAGATCAAGCGTCTTCTTGCGGCCCCCGGCACACCGGAGGTAGCGCTGTATTCCGCGCTGTCGGGGTCGGGTTCGGCGCTCTTCGGGTTGTACATGACCCTGGGAGATGCAGAAGCGGCACAAAACCGGATCGAACGAGAGTCTCAGGCGCTCAAAGTGCGGAACACGGTGATCACTCGCACCTTGCCCCGTAAAGCGTATTGGGACCAGATGGTGGAAAGCTAGCTATTTTCGACGTTGACAGTCGCTTGTTGGGCAAGCGAAACTCGCCCACGGCTGACCGTATTGGTGGGCGATCGTTCAATGGTAGGACAATGCCCTTTGGAGGCATTTATCCAGGTTCGAATCCTGGTCGCCCAGCCAGAAAACAGCTTTTAGCGATTCGCTAATAGCTCGGACAAGAAACGCAGCCATAGCCAACCAGCATGGAGGTGCTTCAGATGGAAACAGGAACCTTGGTCGAAGGCAAGCAGCAGGAAAAACAGCCCGCGGCGGTGCGTGACAGTTCGCAAAAAGATCCTGCGGCGCCCGACTCGGCGAAATTAGACGCGGCGAAGGCGAAGGACGGCAAGATGAATCCGGCGCCGGAACGCAAGAAGCCTTCAAAACTAAGCGAGGACAAGCGCTTCAAGTTGTTTTCCGGGACGGCGAATCCGCGGCTGGCTGAGGAAGTAGCGCGGCATATCGGCGTGACGGTGGGGCAGGTGAAGCTGCAGCGGTTTGCCGACGGCGAGGTTTACTTTCAACTGCTCGAGAACGTGCGCGGCGTAGATGTTTTTGTGGTGCAGCCCACCTGCTATCCGGTGGATCAGCACCTGGTGGAATTGCTCATTATGATCGATGCGCTCAAGAGGGCCTCGGCGGCCCGCATCACGGCAGTGGTTCCCTACTACGGGTACGCGCGCCAGGATCGCAAGGACCGCCCCCGCGTAGCCATCAGCGCCAAACTCATCGCCGACCTGCTGACTACCGCGGGCGCCAATCGCGCGCTCTTTGTTGATTTGCATGCGGCGCAGATCCAGGGCTTCTTCAATATTCCCGTCGACCACATCTTTGCCAGCCCCGTTCTGGTGAGTCACTTCAAGGAACTGAATCTTCCCAACCTGACGGTGGTATCGCCGGATGCAGGCGGCGTGGAGCGGACGCGATTCTTTGCGCAAAAGATGGGCGCGCCGCTGGCGATTGTGGATAAGCGCCGCACCGATTTGAACGTTGCCGAAGTGATGCACGTGGTGGGCGACGTGGAAGGTCAGAACTGCCTCATCATCGACGATATTGTGGACACCGCCGGCACGCTGGTGAAAACGGTGGATGCGTTGTATGCCAATGGCGCGGCGGCGGTGTATGCCTGCGCGAGTCACGCCGTGCTTTCAGGTCCGGCTATTGACCGCATCGCGAATTCGCGGCTGGAGCAATTAGTGGTGACTGACACGATTCCACTGCGCGAGGCGGCGCAAAAAGTGAGCAAGATTAAAGTGCTCTCGATCGCCGGCCTGCTGGGTTCGGCCATTGAGAACATTCACATGGAGACCAGCGTGAGTACGCTGTTCTCTTAAGGGCAGCTTCTAGCTGCTGGCTGGTGTAGTTCGAATACTAACCTTCGCGTTTTTGGCGAAGTGACGAAACGATAGGCGGCGGATGAGTTCATTCACCGCGCAACAGCAACGAGCAGGCAGAAGCTGCTTTTCACAAAGGGAGCGGACTTCAATCCGTGCCCGATCTTTGAAGAAACGAGAAAAAAGAATCATGCCAGAAGTAGTTTTAGCGACGCCCCGCAAGGGCAAGTTCAACAAGAATGCCGCACGCCGCGTACGCGTTGCAGGCAAAATTCCGGCGGTGCTGTATGGCTCCGGGCACGAAGCGGTTGCCGTGGAAGTGGATCCCAAACAGATTTTGAAGATCCTCTATTCCGAGACCGGCCACAACACGATTTTTGATGTGGAAGTTGCTGGGCAGCCCGCGGCCAAAGCCATGATTGTGGACTGGCAGCGCGAGCCGATCAAGGACAAGCTGATTCACATCGACCTGAAGCGCATTGCGCTGGACAAGATTTTGAAGGTGCGTGTGCGCGTGAAGCTGCTGGGCATTCCGATTGGCGTGAAGGCCGAAGGCGGCATTCTGGACCAGGTGCTGCGCGAAGTGGAAATCGCTTGTCTGCCCGAGGACATTCCCGGCCACATCGATGTAGACGTGAGCGAGTTGGGGATGCATCAGGCGATTCGCGTGAGCGGTTTGCCCCACTCCGACAAGTTCAAGTACCTGACTCCGGAAGATTCTACCGTGTGCCACGTTGTGCACATCCGCGAGGAAGTGGTTGCGACGCCGGAAGTGGTGGAAGGAGCAGTGGCCGAGGGAGCAGCGGCAGCGCCGGGTGCGGCGGGAACACCGGCTGAACCAGAAGTCGCGAAGAAGGGCAAGGGCGAGGCTGAGCCTGCAGCGGGAAAGAAGCCCGAGGCGAAGAAGTAAGCCTTGGCGGATGCAAGCGAGATCGGTGGCTCCGGTGAGCAAAAGATGCTCGCCGGTGTTTCCGGCGCAAATAGCCGGAGTGGCCCTTTCCTGATTGTGGGCCTCGGCAATCCCGGTCTCGAGTATGTGTGGACTCCGCACAACGCGGGATTCATGGCCATCGACCGCATCGCCCAGCAGGAGGGCGTTGTGGTGCAGAACCGGCGCTGCCGGGCCACGACTGCGACTTGCAGAATTGCAGGACGGCAGGTGGTTCTGGCCAAGCCGGAGACGTTTATGAACCTGAGCGGCGCAGCAGTGGCCGCCTTGGTTGAGGAGTTTGAAGCTGACCCGGCGCGGGATCTGCTCGTGATTTACGACGAGCTCGATCTGGTGCTGGGGACCTTCAAGATCAGGGAGCGCGGTTCGCCTGCGGGGCACAACGGAGCCCGCAGCGTAACCGGCGCCCTGGGCACTCAAGAGTGGCTGCGGTTGCGTATTGGCGTGGGGCCGGATTTACCTCCCGAGGCGATAGTCGCGGGCGGAAAGCGGCCGGGCAGGGATTATCTGCTCTCGCCTATGCGCAAGGCAGATCTGGCGGTGCTGGACGAGGTGCTGGACCGGGTGGCAACGGCCACGCGGCGCATTCTCGAAGTGGGAACGGCAGCCGCGATGAACGAGTTCAACCGGAAAGACGAGAAGACAGGGAATAGGGAGTAGGGAACAGGGAATAGAAAACTGCAAGTGCGAAGGCCAACTGTGAACTACGAACTTTGAACTGATTGCTGAAAGATGAAGGCTGATAGCTGTAAGCGGAAACGAGGCGTTTCCGCGGAAAAGGAAACCTGATGTCGCGTTTGTATGAAGTGATGTTTATCGTTCGTCCCGATGTGGAGGACGAAGAAGCCGACAAGCTGATCGAAAGCCTGAGCGCAACGGTCAAGGGCGGCGGCGGCGT
>JARLFZ010000080.1 GCA_031296305.1 Occallatibacter sp.
CCGGAAACCCTTCCATGCGGCGGCAAAAATCAGCGTCACAGGAAGGTCAACGGCGAAAACAGCGATTTTTTCAGCAAGCTGTTCAGTCGTGCCGAAATGAGCAGGAGAAGATGGGGTTTTAACCCCTGAGGGATTCGAGCTGGCCAGTCGGACTGCTTTTGAAACGCGCTCTCGTCGAATAGTCGTCATGGAGAGTGGTCGCAGACGACTTGCAAGAAGAAGCTAACAGCTAGAAGCTAGCAGCTAGGAGCTAACGTTGATCGAACGCTACACGCGACCCGCGATGGGCGGCATCTGGACGGACGAGAACAAGTACCGCTGCTGGTTGCAGGTGGAGTCGGCGGCGAGCACAGTGCTGGCCGAAGACGGTGTAATTCCGCTGGCCGCTGCCGAGGCCATCGCCACCAAAGCGACGGTGTCGGCCGCGCGCGTTGCGGAGATCGAGGCGGAGGTGAAGCACGATGTCATCGCCTTCACCACGGCCGTCGCGGAGTCACTCAAACTCCAGGGCCTGGACGCGGAATCTCGCTGGCTGCATTACGGCCTCACGTCGAACGACATCGTAGACACAGCGCAGGCGCTGCAAGTGAAGGAAGCCTCGGCGCTCATCAAGGACGGAATTGCCGCGCTGCTCGCTGTGCTCCGGCGCCGCGCTCTCGAGTTCAAGGACACGCCCACGATCGGCCGCACCCACGGCATCCATGCCGAGCCCACCACCTTCGGCCTCAAGCTGCTCAACTGGTACGCCGAGATGGAGCGTAATGCCACGCGCTTTGCCGCCGCGGCCGAGGACATGCGCGTGGGCAAGCTGTCGGGCGCAGTTGGCACTTTTGGTCACCTCAGTCCAAACCAAGAGGAAAAGGTGTGCAAACACCTGGGACTGAAGCCGGCGCCGGTGGCCACGCAGGTCATCCAGCGCGACCGACACGCAGCCTACATTTCCACTCTCGCCATTCTGGGTAGCACGCTCGATAAGATCGCCATTGAAGTGCGCCACTTGCAGCGCACAGAGGTACGCGAGGCGCAGGAGTACTTCAGCGAAAAGCAAAAAGGCTCCTCGGCCATGCCGCACAAGAAAAACCCGATAACTTCGGAACAAATCAGTGGACTGGCGCGGGTTCTGCGCGGCAATGCGCAGGCCGCGCTTGAAGACATTCCGCTCTGGCACGAGCGCGACATCTCGCATTCCTCAGTCGAGCGCGTCATCTTCCCCGATTCAACCATTCTGGCCGATTACCTGCTCGCCAAGACCACCGATCTAATTGATCGCCTGCTGGTTTACCCGGAGCGGATGAAGAAAAATCTGGAATTGACGGGCGGGCTGATTTTTTCCGGCCAATTGCTGCTCGACCTGGCCGAAGCCGGCATGTTGCGCGAGGACGCTTACCGGCTGGTCCAGTCCCACGCCATGCGCGCCTGGAAAGAAGATCTGAATTTCCGCGATGAAGTGGCAAAAGACCCGGCGATCACGAAGCTACTGGGCGCGGAAAAGCTGGCCAAGACGTTTGACTACACCCGCCAGCTCGGCAACGTCGACGCGATCTTCAAGCGCGTGCTGGGGGAATGAAGCAGTTAGAAGCTGCACATATGCATCTCACTGTCGCCATCACCGGAGCCTCGGGCGCGATTCTCGGCCGCGAATTGCTGCGCGCGCTCGAAGCTGATGAGCGCGTCACCCGCGTGCATTTTGTCGCGTCAGAAAATTCGCTGCGCGTCCTCGCGGAAGAGCTAGGCGTCTCCGGGCGCAATGATCTTGTCGAGAAACTACTCTCATTCAAAACCAGGAAAATAATCCAGCACGCCGACGCCGATATCGGCGCGCCCATCGCCAGCGGCAGCCATCCCTCGAACGGCATGATTGTGCTCCCGTGCTCCATGGGCACGCTCGCGGCCATCGCGCACGGCTTGGCCAACTCGCTCATTGCACGTGCCGCCGACGTCACGCTCAAAGAGCGCCGTCCGCTCATCCTCTGCGTGCGCGAAACTCCCTTCAACCGCATTCACCTGCGCAACATGACGCTGGCCGCCGAGGCCGGCGCAACCATCTTCCCCTGCATTCCCGCGTACTACGCCAATCCGAAAAGCTCGTCCGAAATGGCAAAAGAATTTGCCTATCGCGTGCTGGCGCACGTGGGCCTGCCGCAGCCCGGCGCGTACGTTTGGAAGCCGGAAGAGTAGAAATACAGGGACAAAGGGAACGAGGGAACAAGGGAACAAGACAGCGAGGCACAGTGGGCAGGGAAGCCGGTCGATAGATGGATCAAGCTTGACACCCGCGCAGTTCGCCCCTGATACTGCCAACATGCTGAACTCAAGGGAATACGGAACTGAGGTCATGGCCATGTGTATGCCCCGTGGACCCGTCCGTGCGACCATTGAGCGGCGAATGCGATAAGCGCAACCGATTCTTCAAGTCGAGCGGCCCGGGTCCAACGCGGATGCGGGCCGTTTTCATTGTGGCCCGCGGCTCCCTGTGCCGTTCCCCAGCAATGAATCCACGAACCTACGAACCTGAAGGAGACCATCATGTCAGAACCGAAACAGTATCAGCTTGCCACCCAGGCCGTGCATGCCGGCCAATCGCCCGACCCCGCCACCGGCGCGCGCGCCGTGCCCATCTACCAAACCACTTCGTACCTTTTCCAGGACGCGGACCACGCCGGCCGTCTCTTCGCGCTCAAAGAATTCGGCAACATCTACACGCGCATCATGAACCCGACGACCGACGTTTTTGAGAAGCGCGTAGCCGCGCTCGAAGGCGGGGTAGCGGGCTTGGCTACGGCCTCGGGCCAGGCGGCGGAGACGCTCGCCATCACGACGCTGGCCAACGCCGGCGAGGAAATCGTTTCCACCACGTCGCTCTACGGCGGCACCTACAACCTCTTCCACTACACGCTACCCAAGCTGGGAATCGTGGTGCGCTTTGTCGACGCGGACGACTTCGACGGCCTGCGCGCGGCCATCAACGACAAAACCCGCGCCGTTTATACCGAGACTCTGGGCAATCCCAAGCTCGACGTGGTGGATATTGAAAAACTCGCCGCCATCGCCCACGAGCACAAGCTGCCGCTGATCATCGACAACACATGCGCTTCGCCGGCGCTGGTGCGGCCCATCGAATGGGGCGCGGACATCGTGGTGAACTCGGCCACCAAGTACCTCGGCGGCCACGGCACGGCCATCGGCGGCGTGATTGTCGACGCCGGCAAGTTTGATTGGGCAGCTTCGGGCCGCTTCAAGGAATTCACCGAGCCCGATCCGTCGTACCATGGTCTGCGTTACACAGAGGCCTTTGGCCCGCTGGCGTTCATCCTCAAGGCGCGCGTGCAGGGCTTGCGCGATACCGGCGCAGCGCTCTCGCCCTTCAATTCGTTTTTGTTGTTGCAGGGCATCGAAACGCTGCATCTGCGCATGGAGCGCCACTCCGCGAATGCGCTGGCCGTGGCCCGGCACCTGGAGCAGCATCCGGGCGTGGAGTGGGTCAACTATCCCGGCCTCGAATCCAGCACCTATGCTGCGCGGGCCAAAAAGTATCTGCCCAAGGGCGCGAGTGGGTTGGTCACATTCGGCATTAAGGGCGGCTTCGACGCCGGAAAGAAGTTGATCAACACTCTGGAGCTATTCTCGCTGCTGGCCAATATCGGCGACGCCAAATCGCTGGTCATTCATCCCGCCTCCACCACGCATCAGCAGCTCTCGGTTGAAGAGCAAGCGGCCACCGGGGTCACACCGGAATTGGTACGGCTCTCCGTCGGCATTGAAGATATTCGCGACATCATTGCCGACCTCGACCAGGCGATTGAAGCCGCGAACGGACATAAATTTGCCGGCTCGACCCAAGCTGCGGCGGCACGATAAGGCACAATAAAACAGATGGCCGACGCATTTAACAGCAGCGGCGCTTCGCCGCCAAAAACCATAGAGCCGACGTACGAGGGCGACTTCGTGCTCGACGGCTCCCTGCCGCTGGAGTGCGGCCATGCCTTGATCTGTCCCACGCTGCATTACGCCGTCTACGGCCGGCTGAATGCGGCGCGCGACAATGCCGTTCTTGTTTGCCACGCACTCTCGGGCTCGGCCCTTGTGGGCTCGTGGTGGCCGGAAATCTTCGCTCCCGGCGCAGTCCTTTCGCTGGAGCACGACTTCGTCATCTGCATTAATATGCTCGGCTCCTGTTACGGCTCCACAGGGCCGGGGTCTGTCAATTCCGAAACTGGCGAACCCTACGGGCCGGATTTTCCCCTGGTCAGCGTGCGCGACAACGTGCGGGCCCAATCCAAACTCCTTGACTCGCTCGGCATTCGCCGGTTGCGTCTGGTGCTGGGCGGGTCCATCGGTGGCATGCAGGCGCTGGAGTGGACCATTCTCCATCCCGAGCGCGTGGAGCGCGCCCTGATTATCGGCGTCACTCCGCTTTCAGCCATGGGTCTGGCGCTCAATCACCTGCAGCGCCAAGCCATTGAGCACGATCCCGAGTGGGCAGGCGGGCGCTATCTGCCGCAGCGGCCACCCCGGCGGGGACTGTCGTTGGCGCGCCAGATCGCCATGATCAGCTACAAGTCCGCGCCGCTCTTCAACGAGCGCTACGGGCGCAATCCCGACCGCAGCGGCGAAGATCCCTACGTGGCCGAGGGCGCTTATGGCGGCCTGATTGGCGGCCGATTCGACATCGGAGGCTATCTCGACCACCAGGGGAAGCGGTTCATCGACCGCTTCGACGCCAACGCCTACCTGGCCATTCTGCGCGCTATGGATACCTGGGATCCGATTCGGGGCTACAGTTCACCCGAAGAGGCCTTTGGCCGCATCCGCGCCAAACTGAGCTTTGTCGGCATCAGCACCGACTGGCTTTTCCCCGCCGCGGAAGTGCGCCAGTTCGCCGAAACCATCCGCCAGGCTGGCGCCCATGCCGATTACCGGGAGATGGAAAGCGACCATGGCCACGACGCCTTTCTGGCCGAACAGGCTGCGCTGGTGCGGCTGTTGCAATAACGGCCAGCGGCCTCGCCGGCCCCGGTTCTGGCCCAGCCGGGCAGATGCCGGGCGGGAGAAATTTGCTGCGGCGTCGCCTCACCGCCCAACCAGCGAATCTACTCCCGCATCAACTTGCTTGTCAGGGGCGGTGTGGCTTTCTATAATCCTCCTACGCACCATTGTGAGCCGTGGTATCGTATTATCCGTTGCTGCGGCGTTCAACCGCAAAGTTGGGCGGCTCAACCTTTTCCGGCGAATGAGCAAATTGTGATTTCCATTTCGGCAGTTCCCAGGAGCGTTGCATGAATAAGTTAGTCTTTGCATCTGCGATGGCATTGGCAGGCATTTGCCTGGTTTCCACGCCCGCATTTCGCGCTTACGGCCAGACCATCCAGATTCAGGATCCGGCCGAGTTCAACAGCTATCAAAACGCCACCACCCAGAACGATCCGGCGCAAAAATGTGCGGCGCTCGATAGTTTTCTCAAGACCTATCCGCAAAGCACCGCCAAGTCGGCCGCACTCGCTCAGATGATGGATTGCTACGGCCAGACCAACCAGATGGAGAAATTGCTGGACGCGGCAACCCGTTTGCTTCAGGTCGACCCCAACAACCCGCAGGCCATATTCGCCTCTGTCTATGTGAAGAAGGCCCAGTGCGGCAAGGCTCTCGATCCCAGCGGTTCGGCTACCGATCCGCAGACCTGCGACGACGCGGGCGCGCTGGCCCAAAAAGGCCTAACGGTTCCCAAGCCTGCAGGCATGTCTGACGCCGATTGGAAAACGCTCACCAGCAATTACTATCCAATCTTCCACTCGGCCATCGCCTTTGACGACATGGTTTCGAAGAAGGACTACGCGGGCGCCATCAAGGAGTACACCGCCGAGTTGATGCTGTATACGCCTCAGCAGACCACGGTTCCCGGCCCGGGGTTGCAGGACACGTTGCAACTTGCCTCGGCCTATTCCAAGCCGGGCGACTCCAGGGATGAAGTCAAGGCCGTCTGGTTCTACGCGCGCGCCTGGGACTTTGCGCCTGCCAGCTTCAAACCGGCCATCGAGCAGCAGCTCGACTACCGGTACAAGCACTTTCACGGCACGCTTGACGGCGAAGCAGCCATTACCAAGCAGATCGACGCCATTAAGGCCCAGGCACAGGCAACCCTGTTCCCGCCCGCGGATTTCAAAATCGAGCCTGCCCCGACTCCTGACAAGATCGCGCATCAAGCCTATACCAGCGGCGACCCGCGCAACCTGAACCTCGAAGATAAGGAGTACATCCTGGCCAACGGCACGGACGCGGATGCCACCGGACTTTGGGCGCTGCTCAAGGGCCAGCCCACGCCGGTTCCAGGCAATGTCATCTCCGATCCCGCAACCGTGTTGAAGATCACGGTGACCACGGCTGCCTCGCCGAAGCCAAAGGAATACACGGTCAAGCTGACCAATTCCGTGGCCTGCAGCGCCGTTCCTGTCGCTCCCGCTGAATTGAAGATCAAGGATGCGCAGGAGTACATTGTGGCCAACGGCGTCAAGGCTGATACCGATGCCCTGGGCGATGTGCTGACGGCAACGCCGGCGCATGTGAAAAAGATCGAGATCGTGCCCTCGGTGACGACCATCAATGTGGCCGTGACGCAAGATGCCAAGGACAATCACAACGCGGATTTCATCGTCAACCTCAAGGCGCCGCTCTCCTGCAAGGAGACGCCGGCGAGCGGTTCGATTCTCGGGCTGCAACCTGCCGTCGAGTTGAATGGCACCTACGACACCTATACAAAGGTTCCGGGTGTAGGCACGGCAGCTCCTACGGTGCAGATCGTGCTTGGTGATGGATTCGTGCAGCCGGAGGTCAAGAAGGGGGCGCCCGTGCACCACACGACCGCCAAGCCGGCCGCGGGACACCACCCGGGCATGTAACTCAACCATGCTCATGGAGCCCGCATCGGGTTCCATGAGCGGCAAGCTTCTGGGATTTTGAAAGGGCAGTCCGCATCGACGGGCTGCCCTTTTTTCTTCGTGGAGGCACAACCCTCGTCCAAAGGGCTGCTGCACGCAGTGCCTATTCGCCGAGCATGATGCGCTGGATGGCCGACGCGCGGCCGGTCTTTTCGTCGCAAGTGATCAGCGCCGCGCACATCTTCGGGTTTCCTTTGGCGGCCTCGAACTTGCCCGGCATGCCGGTGAGGAATTTGTGCAGCACCAGGTCTTTTTCGACGCCAATGATCGAGTCGTAGGGCCCGCTCATGCCCACATCGGTCTGGAACGCGGTGCCGTTGTGCAGAATGCGCTCATCGGCGGTGGGAATATGCGTGTGCGTGCCCAGCACCGCCGTCACGCGCCCATCCAGATACCAGCCCATGGCGACTTTTTCGCTCGTGGCCTCGGCATGGAAGTCGACGACGATCACTTTAGCCTTGATTCCAGCCAGCAGCGCATCCGCAGTGCGAAAGGGATCGTCAAGCGGAGTCATGAAGACGCGTCCCTGCAATTGCAGCACCGCAAAATCCACGCCGCTCGTGGTCACGCCTTCAAAAACGCCATGGCCCGGCGTTCCCGGCGGAAAATTGGCAGGCCGAATCACCCGCCGCGGGCGCTCCGCGCTTTCAGGTTTTGGAGAAGTGAGGTAATCGATCAGTTCTTTCTTATCCCACACATGGTTGCCCATAGTGAGCACGTCGGCGCCCAGGTCGAAGAGATCCTCGGCGATCTGCGGCGTCAGCCCAAAGCCGCCGGCCGCATTCTCCGCGTTCACGATAGTGAGCTCGACATGGTGCGCCTCGCGCACGTGGCCGATATGCTCGCGCACAATCCTGCGCCCCGCACTTCCGAAGATGTCGCCGACAAAAAGAATGTTCAAGTACAGCTCCTAGCTTCTAGCGCCAACTGCCGGAATGAGGGGTGATCGCGAAATCCGCAGAGTGAGCAATTCAAAACCAGTGGAGTGAGCAATTCATCCGCTCGCTCTCCCGCAAAACTCTGTCATCCTGAGCGACGACCCCGAGCGAAGTGAAGGGGAGGAGTCGAAGGACCTGCGGTAGCTCTTCGATCGCTCTACCACAAATTTCCGTGCCCCATCCATTCGCCCGATTCTGGGCGAATGGGTGGGAAACCACGAACCTCAACCGGCGGTTTCCTCGGTCCCTTGTTCCTTTGGTCCCTCGTTCCCAATCTTTCTCATCAGCGGAAAGAGTATGACATCCCGAATCGACTTCGACCCCGTCAGCAGCATCACCAGCCGATCGATGCCGATGCCTTCGCCGCCCGTGGGCGGCAATCCGTAGGCCAGCGCGCGCACGTAATCTTCATCCATCGCATGAGCTTCATCATCGCCGCGCGCCTTCTCGGCGAGTTGCTGCTCGAAGCGCTTGTGCTGCTCCACGGGATCGTTCAGCTCGCTGAACGCATTGCCCAACTCGAACCCGCCGGCAAAGATTTCGAATCGCTCCACGTGCTCCGGGTCGTCCGGCTTCTGCTTCGACAGCGGTGAAACCTCGGTCGGGTAGTCGTAAATGAAGGTCGGCTGTGTGAGGTTGGGCTCGACCATATCTTCAAAAAGGTTGTAGATGATCTTGCCCAACGGTTCGCGTTTGGAGATTCGAAGACGAGCAACAGACATCAACGTGATGGCAATCGCACGGGCACCCAACCGCAACGTGGCCTCCACTTCGTCTTCCAACGCCTGCGAGTCGGCGGCGTCGGATTCCGGATGGGCCTTTTCATCCTCCTCTTGGAGGCTTTCTAGGCACTCCAATGCGGCCATGAGGATGTGATCGAGGGCGTCGTAATTGTCGAATGACGCGAGCCCTGGCTTAACGCTCAATTCTTCCGGCCACCACTTAACAATCGCCTCCCGCATCGTCAGCCGTTCCCACTTCCCCAGATCAATCGTGTGCCCGTTGAACTCCGTCACCGTCGTCCCGTTCACTTCCATCGCCACAAACTTGATCAGCTCTTCGGTCAAATCCATCAGGTCGTGATAATTCGCATACGCCTGGTAGAACTCGAGCATCGTGAACTCGGGATTGTGCTGCGTGCTCACGCCCTCATTGCGGAAGTTGCGATTGATCTCATACACGCGATCGAGTCCGCCCACGACCAGCCGCTTCAAATAGAGCTCGGGCGCGATGCGCAGGAACAGATCCATATCGAGCGCGTTGTGATGCGTCCTGAACGGTCGCGCCGCCGCGCCGCCGGCGATGGGCTGCATCATGGGCGTTTCCACTTCGAGATAGCCGCGGCTGTCAAAAAACGTGCGCAGTGCGCGCAGCACCTTTGCGCGCTTCACAAAAACTTCGCGAGCGTCGAGATTGGCAAACAGGTCCACGTAACGCTGGCGGTAGCGCAGCTCAACATCTGCTAACCCGTGGAACTTCTCGGGCATCGCGAGCATCGCCTTGGAGAGAAACGTGAGCGTCTCCACGTGGACAGTCAACTCTCCAGTCCGCGTGCGGAAGAGATAGCCGGTGACGCCGATGTGGTCGCCCAGGTCGAGCAGCTTATAGAGCGCGAATCCCTGCTCGCCCACCGCATCGAGGCGTACATAGATCTGGAGGCGCTGTCCCTCCTGCTGCAGCGTGGCGAAGCCCGCCTTACCCTGAGCGCGAATGGCCATAATGCGCCCGGCCACAACTACGTTGACACGACCAGCCTCAAGCTCTTCGCCCGTGGACTTGTCCCACTTGGCCCGCACCTCTGCAAGCGAGATCGCCGTCTCGCCCTGCTTAGCAGGGAAGCGGTTGGGATACACGGCCTGCCCCAGCTTTTCGATTTCCAAGAGCTTCGCCTGGCGCAGCTCAAAAAGGTTCTTCTCAAATTCCGATTCGAACTCCATGCCTACCCGTCCGGAACCAATCGATTTCCGTCACCGATCGAAGGTCCAACCGCCAGTATAGCGGCTGCACAAGACGCGGCTGGCCGCATCGCGCTGGGCCGCGCCGATCGTGTATAACCACGATGATGCCCTACCACAACCCGATCCCGGAGAAGAAACAGCGCGGCAACGCGGAGGAGACGTCTGCAACCGGCAAATCCAGAGACGGGCTCGGCGGCATGATGGGCGCCTGGATTCAGGCCGAAAAGATGATCCAGATCGCGATGGTGCTGCCCTGCGCGGCCTTCATCTGCTGGCTGCCCGGCTACTGGCTTGATCGCCACTTTCACCAGACGTGGATGGCGATGACCGGGATTGTGTTTGGTATCATCGCCGGGCTGGTTGCAGCCATCCGCATGGCAATGGTGTATGCCAAAGATCCTGCTATGGACAAACTGGACGAAAATGGGAATGAAGCGGACAAATCCGGCAAGACGGGAGATTCGGGCACGCCCTCATGAGCGACGAATTGCAAGTTTTTTCCGACATTACAGACGCCGATCTTGAGAAGTTGCTTCGCGGCGCAATCCGTAACACATTTATTTTCGGAGTGTTAGCTTCTCTCGTGGTGTGGAAGGCCTCAAGCTGGCGCGATGCCGCCATGCTGGCCACGGGAACCGCCATTTCAGCCGCGAGCATTTTTGAGTGGCGGCGGCTGGCACGCTTTATTGCGGCCAAAATGGACAAGAAACAGACCCCCAGGGGCTCGGCTTTTGCCGTGGTTTTCTTTGTGATTAGACTCACCGTATTCGCGGCAGCCATTTATGTTAGCCTGAAATGTTTCCAGGGTTCTGTGGTGGCGCTCCTCTGCGGGCTGGCTTTAGCCGTCCTGACTCTTGTGTGGGGAGCGTTGCGCCTGCTCAGGGGTTGATTGAGGGAACGATCGGACACGCCCCCACCCCGAGGGAAACGGAAAGACTCGATTATTTATGGCGCAAGCTCTTGCATTCACGCCGTTTGTGGGACACCTGGTGGGAGGGGCCCTGCTCAAGCTGTATCAGGCCCTTGGCGTTGCCCCCGCGGACATTGCCAAGGACATAGCAAGTGTCAGCGACGCGTTCAAATACGAGCTTCTGGTCGCGGCCGGCCTGATCGCGTTCTTCCTCATCGTGCGCCTGACGCTTTCGGTGGAGAAGCCCAACCCGGCGCAGCAGATCGCCGAGATGATTCACGAGTTCACGGGCAACCAGGCGGAATCCGTGATCGGGCACGGCTACGAGCGCTTCCAGGCCTACGCCACCTGCATCCTCCTCTTCATCATTTTCAATAATTTTCTCGGCCTCATCCCCGGCATCACCACGCCTACCAGCCAGCCTGTGGTGCCGCTGGGCCTGGCCGTGCTGACCTTCCTCTATTACAACTTTTACGGGGTTCGCACGCATGGGCTGATCGGCTATCTGAAGCAGTTTGCTGGGCCCATGTGGCAGATTTCCTGGTTGCTTTTCCCTGTCGAGGTCATTTCTCACCTCGCCCGCATGATGTCGCTCACCATCCGTCTTTACGCGAACATGCTGGCCAGCGATTTGCTGGCGCTGATCTGTTTTTCCATGATTCCTCTGATCGCGCCGGTTGCGTTTCTTGGCCTGCACGCCTTCGTAGCAGCGATCCAGGCCTACGTTTTCATGCTGCTTACGATGATTTATCTGGGCATGGCGGTGTCGCACGAGCATTAAAGTCAGTTCGTAGTTCACAGTTCTTGGTTCGTAGTTGATTCCTCCGTCCGATTGGACTTCTCCTGTGAACAAAGAACTACGAACTGTGAACTGCATCAAGGATTCCGGCGGAGAGCGCTTCCGCTCCGCACCGCGGAAGGCCGCAAGCGTGAGGGGGCCAGCACGGTGAGCCTCAACCACCCACTAGCGGTCAATTTTCAGGGAAGCAGGAGAAATATGCGGAAACTTCAATATGTATTCATGGCCCTGGCGGCGCTTTGCTTCGCCATCCCGGCCTTTGCGCAGAGCGGTTCGGCTGTGATCGACATGGCGCCCATCGGCGTCGGTCTCGGCATGGGTTTGGCCGCCGGTCTTTGCGGACTGGGCCAGGGACGGGCCGTAGGCTCGACCACTGAAGCTCTGGCGCGCAACCCCGGAACCCGCGCGGGTCTGATGACCTTCCTGATCATCGGCTTGGCGTTCATCGAGTCCCTCACCCTGTTCACCTTCGCCATGATTATCATCAAGGTGAAGTAAGCCATCGATTCAGACGGAATGAAGCGGCCCGGGCATTGCCTGGGCCGTTTTCTCATGCGCGGAATTCCACCCGTTCAAGGCGGCCGGGCTAGCTCCGCCAGCTCCGCTTGCTCCTATTTTCCGGAGAGCAGCAATTCGACGGCTTCCTGGTAGCTCATTCCCTGGGGCAGCGGCGCGTAATTGCTTTGCACCTCCGTGGTGTCGAACACCCGGTTTTTGAAAACCACCCTGCCGCTCATCTGGATCTGGAGGCGCACCGTCCGCCATTGATCGATTCCTTTGTCCGGGCCCACGTCGGCCTGTTCGATCACAATCCAGCCGCCCTTATTTAGCCGGCCCAGGATTCCCCAGCCAAAAACCACATCCTTTTGCAGGTGGGCCTCGAGGCGGGCCACGCGAAGGTGTACGGGATCGATCCAGATCTCGCCAGTCATAGCGGGCAAAACCTCCGTTTCCAAGGAGAGAGGATCGAACCCCGGATTGGGCCGGAAGGTAAACTTCTCCACCTTCCCCGTGGGCGCTTCACCGGGACCCGCGTCTTGATACAGAAAGGCGCTGGGCAGGGCGCGCAGTACCTTGAGGGCGCGTCCGGTGTCATCCTCCTCGGCCTGCTTTCGGCGTCGCTGTTTCGCGGGGTCGCCAAGCAGCGCATTGAGCCGCGCTTCTTCATTCGTCTCATCGGCGGCGCTCAGCGGCTTGTCGTTGATCGCATTCAGCCGCGCCACCTCGCCGTCCCGAGTTTCCAGAATCTCCTTGGTCGTGATCCCGCGCGGGTTGGCCTTGCGCAACTGGTAGCGCATGGGATGGCTTGCGTCGTGATTAGCCTCTTGGGCCGCATTCAACTCGTTGGCGAGCGCGCGCTCCACCAGAGCCTGACCTGTCAGTGTGGGCGCGGCCACGCCACGGCCTGAGGAGGTTTGGGCAAGGACCGGATTCACTGAGGGAACCGGATTCATCCAGAGAATCGGGAAGGGAATCAGGAGGAGGAGGGCAATGAATCGGTACACAACGAATAGTGTACGGTGCCGGTCGGCGGCGCGAGGTCTTCTTCAACGAGCCCGCGGGGTGTATCGTGGAGAAACCCGCGCAGAATTGGCATCCATGCGCAGCCGCGCATTGAACCGGCGAATTGAACCGCTGGGGCAGGGTTGATATAGTGCGGGCAGGGCCTCTAAGGCAGCTCGAAAGGGATCAAAACGATGGCACTGGAAAATTCTCCCGCGCGAATCGGAAAGACGATCGTAATTTGCGGTGAAGTCAATGGCAAAGAAGACCTGATTGTGGACGGCAGGGTGGAAGGAACAGTGAGCCTGGCAGAGAATCGACTGACCATCGGTCCCAATGCCAATGTAGCGGCCGACCTTACTGCCAAGGACGTTCTGGTATTGGGCCGGGTTCAAGGCAATGTGATAGCCAGCGGGCGAGTGGAGTTACGTGCCGGATGCAACCTCGAAGGCGATATCCGCGCCCTGCGCCTGGCTGTTGAAGACAATGCCGTCTTTCGCGGCAAGGTGGACCTGACGCAATCGGTTTCGAAGGGGACCGAGGGCGTTGTCTTACAGAACAGCGGCGACGGTACTTTCTAGAACTGCAAAACTTGCGCCGGGCCATTCCTGATTCCCGCCCGCATATGCCTGGCCGTTTGAGGAATGCACTGTGCTGCGTCGTTGGTTCCATAAGAAGCAGGAGGCTGCCGCATCCCCTGGGGCCGCAGGGCTTACGGGGCCGCGCGTTCCGCGTCATTCCGGAGCATGGTCGGTGTTGCGGAAGCGTTTGCAGTCCGAGCCGGGGCTGTGCATCATCGATACCGGTTACACCTCGCCTGCCAATATCAATTACCTGACCAGCCTGGGCCATAGCGTGTTTATGGCCGACCTTGTCTCCGACGCCTACTCGGGAGATTGGCGCTCGGGCACCGATGAAGACGGCAGCCCGGTCTGGAACGTCGCGGGCTATCTCGATCACTCGCTCAACTTCTCAGGCCGCACGTTTGACGTGGTGCTGTTGTGGACCGTGCTCGACTTTCTACCCGAGCCGTTGGTGGCGCCGATGGTGGAACGTCTGCGCGCGGCCATGAATCCAGGCGGGCAGGTGCTGGCCTTCTTCCACACGCGCACGCAGGGCGAAGAGGTGGTGCGTTATCGCTACCACGTCACCCCCGGCGACGACGTCGACATGCAGATAACGCAACAGTTTCCCATCCAGCGGGCGTTTACCAACCGCAGCATTGAGCGCCTGTTTACAGGATGGTCGGGGCACCGGCAGTTCCTCGCGAAGGACAGCGTTTCTGAGGTCATCATTACAAGGTGAGGAAGACAGGGTGCGAGGGACCAAGGGACCAAGGCGGGAACTTGTAGCGCCGGTCTCCTGACCGGCTGTAGCGGGGGTCTCCAGACCCCCGCTGGGCAGGGGCGGCTGAAAACGGGTCGTCCTACCTGCCGTCGCGACACCTGTGAGAAATGCAGGCTGAAAGCTGAGGAGTCATCATGAGCACATCGGACGCCACGCGCATTACCTGGCTCGGGCACGCCACGGTACTGGTTCAGACGGCCAAGGGAACCAATATCCTGATTGATCCCTTCATTGCGCACAACCCCAAATACCCGCAGAGTTTTCAACTTCCAGCCAAGATCCACTACATCCTGCTGACCCACGGGCATGGAGACCACATCTCCGACGCCGTGCCGGTGGCTCAGAAGCACGGTTCTACAGTGGTTGCGGTCTACGAACTCGCGGATTTCATCGCGGGCAAGGGCGTCGAGGGGACCATCGGCATGAACCTGGGCGGGACCGTCGAACTTGGCGATGTGGCCGCCACCATGGTCGATGCCAAGCACTCTTCGGGCGCCGAGGATGAGAAAGGCGTGCACTATGTCGGCGTTGCCGCTGGGTTCGTTCTGGAAGTGGCCGGCGGACCCGTGCTTTACCACGCAGGCGACACCTGCGTCTTTGGCGATATGCAGCTCATCCGCGATTTGTACAAGCCCGAAGTGGCAATGCTGCCGATTGGCGGCTTCTACACCATGGGTCCGAAAGAAGCGGCGCTTGCCTGCCGCCTGCTGGCACCCAAGGTTGTCCTGCCTATTCACTGGGGTACGTTTCCGCCGCTGAAGGGCACACCCGATGAACTGGGCGCTCTGGTTGAGCCGGGCGTGAAGGTGCTGCGCTGGCAGCCGGGAGACGAGTACACGGTGTAAAGACAGGGACTAAGGGACTAGGGGTGGATCGTTCACGCCAAACAATCAACAATAGCCCGGTGTCTATCGGTCCTTGTTCAATGAGACATTATGGAATCAGAGCCGCGGGGTTGTATTTCCTTAGTCCCTTAGTCCCGAGTCCCTCAGTCCCTGCTTTATTGATCCCGCGTCTGCTTGACCGCGCGCGGCGACGGGGTGATGCCGCCGGAACCGTATGGATCCTGCGGTCCGATTCGCATGGAGGCAGCCGAACCTGCGCCGCGGGAATTGCGAAGGTCGCGCAGGATGTCTTGCTTCTCGCGCGCGTACTGGCCGGCGAGGCGCGTCAGTGCGTAGGTGATGATGTCGCTGTGATGCAGTTCGGCCGCCGCTGGGTCGCGGCGCATGTTCAGCCACAGCCGGTGCACGAGCTGCACGTCGTCGGAGCTCAAAGACGGCGCATGAGGCCCGATGTAGAACACCTTGATGTCGCCATTGGGAGCCACAACGCAGAAGTTGAATTGCCGCTTAGGCTCGGGCAAAGCCTCCCAGGCCTGTCCCATGTAGAAGGCCTGCTCTTCAGCGCTTAACGAACTCGAGCTGCCGGAGACCACCGACTCTACCTCGAGGGAGCTCGCAGTTTGGGCGAGAGCGGGAAAGATCTCGGCTGCCGGAACCACCAGGAGCGAAACCCTCTTGCCAAAGCTTTCTGCAACCGATACGGCTTTGGTAAAGACCATTTGTTCGTGCTCGCTGAAGCTCTGCTCCTCGGCGCTCAGGTATTCCGGCCCTCCTGCGCCCATCAGCCTGACGCTGATGACCACAACGTCGCGCTCATCGGTGCTGGTACGCGCCAGCGTCCACTTCAGGGCCAGGGGATTGGCGGCATCGCGCATGGTCACCATCACGCCGCCGGGTCGGATCGCCGCCGACTCCCGGTCCACCGTATCCTGGTGCTCCAGTTGGAAGTGGTCTTTCATCTCCTTGGCGGTGACCGCGTGCTTGCGCCGGTTGATGCGCTCCGACACGGTAAACACGATGAAAAACGCGATGGCAAATATTATGCCGCTCACCGTGGCAATCGACTTGGTGAACAGGTTCACGGTGGCCGTTGCCAGCAGCACCATGAACACCGAGACCAGGCCGACGGGGATCTCGGTTTTGCCGATGCGGATGTTGGGCGGGACTTTCCAGCCGCGCTCGCCCTTGTACTTCCAGCGCAGCACCAGCATCGACAGGCTGTTAAACGTGAACGACCAGATGACGCCGAAGGCGTACGCTTCGCCGAGCATGATGACGTTGCCGCGGCTCGCGATGATTGTGACCATCTGCAGGATGAAGACCAGGTTCACGATGCGATAGCTGGTGCCGAACCGGCGGTGCGGCTTGCGGAACCAGTCGGTCAGCACGCCGTCTTCCGCCACGCGCATCAGCACGCCGGTGGAACCGATCATGGAAGTGTTAATAGCGCCCGAAAGAATCAGGAATCCCACCAGCACCACGAAGACGCGGAACAAAATGCGCCACACCAGCGGTCCCACCATGAACATCGCCAGTCCGGCGATCAGGTTGTTGGGATAGATGTGGGTCCGCTCGTAGTTGGGGATGAGCATCGACGCCAGCAGCGTGGCCCCGCCGGTGAAGATCAGACTGTAGATTGCAATTACGATCGCCGCGCGCTTCAGGTTCCTGAGCTTCGGGTGCTCGATCTCGCGATTGACTTGCGCCAGGCTTTCCTCGCCGCTCATGGCAAGAATGGAGTGGCCGAAGGCCATCAGGACGCCAAACAGGCCGAAGATCGGCAGCCCGCGTCCTTTCAGGAACCCGAGTGCGTCGTTGCTGAAATGGAAATGGGAGGGGATGGGCGAAGGCGGGAGGGAGGCCCCACGGATGGCAACCGAATAACAGCCCCAAATCAGCAAAATGATCACCATCACCGTAGTGATCTGCATGACCCGCAGCGCCTTGTCGCTCGACTCCTCAATGCCCTTGATGTTCTGCCACCAGTAATAGGTCGTCACCGCCGCGGCCAACAGCGCCGACGTGTAGTCCATATTCAACTGGATGGGATTGTTGTGCACGTCCATCAATGCCGGCGGCAGCCAATGCCACTGGTTCGCCACATTGATCAGTTCGTTGAGCAGGCCGGTGATGTACTGCCCGGCGGAAACGCCGGAGATGGGGCCGGTGAGGATGTAATCGAACATCAGCGCCGAGACGCTGAGTTTGGCGAAGCCGCCGCCCAGGGCCTCCTTGACCACGCGGTATACGCCGCCGCGCGTGAACATGGAACAGCTTTCGACGTACACCGCGCGCACGGCGAAGCTGAACAGCATGATGCCCAGGATGAACCACGGCGCTGCCGCGCCCACCGCCTGTTCGGCGATGCCGCCTGCGTAAAAAGCTGACGATCCGAGGTCGTTGAGAACAATGGCCGCCGCGCGCCAGAAGGAGATAAACGTGAGCATCACTGAGGACGCCACGATTAACCGCACGCGGTCGCTTGGAGGGGCTACGGTCGTTCGAGAAGAGGCCATCGCTTGAAGCCGGCCGGGGCACCGGGGGTGGAAAATCCTTTGAGCGAAACCACCGCTCTGCGATGAGTTTAACTGCCAGCAATATGGGTGTCAATAAAAAATAAAGATCCAGTCGCGTGTGTCGCGCATCACGCCTGTTTGCGCGGGTTTGAGAGGCTTGCCAGGTGCCGGCGAGAGCGCGGGTCGCAGCCGCAAATCTACGTCACTTGACGTATACGTCAAGTGACGTATACTGGCTGCATGGCCGTAAAGAGAATGAATCTCGATCAGTTCATGGAGTTCCTGAAGAAGCAACAGGGAGAGCAAACCGCCCAGCAGTTCGCGAACAGGCTAGGGGTTTCTCCGCAGTACCTGAGCGACGTCTACAACGGAAGGCGGCCTCCGGGAGAGAGCATCACCGCGGCGCTCAAAGTCGAGAAGGCGGTGGTCTATACGGTGGCGACGCCGTCCAGGGCCGGCCCGCCAAAAGGGGAAACGAAGGCGGAGGAGGAAAAATGAGAGACAATTTCACCCGCATTGCGATCGTTCTGGATCGCTCGGGCTCCATGGAGAGCTGCAAGGAATCGACCGTGGCGGGTTTCAACGAATTCATCCGAACGCAGCGGGAGATTCCCGGCGAGGCAACCGTCAAACTGGTGCAGTTCGACGATCAATACGAGACGGTGTTCGACAAGCCTCTCAAGGAGTGTCCGGAACTGACGCAAAACACATTTGTCCCGCGTGGATCGACCGCGCTGCTCGATGCGCAGGGGCGCACTATCGTCGAAATGGGTCAGGAGCTTGTGGCGCTCCCCGAGTCTGAACGTCCATCGAAGGTCATCGTGGTCACCCTCACCGATGGTATGGAGAACGCGAGCAAGCAATACAACCTCGACAAGATCGGCGAGATGATCCGGGAGCAGAGAGACAAGTACAGCTGGGACTTTGTTTTTCTGGGTGCGAATCAGGATGCCATCGCGACGGCAGCAGCCATGAGCATTCCACTGCCTTCGGCCATGAGTTACTCGACCAGCAAGGCGGGCGTAGCGGCCACCATGGCGGCGGTCTCGCACTATGTG
>JARLFZ010000081.1 GCA_031296305.1 Occallatibacter sp.
TGTTCAACTTCGATCCTGGAACCAATCCGGACTCCTGCAGCGTAAGCACCAGCGATCCTAACGCGTACTCTTATTGCGTCACGAACGATCGCATCGTGAACTCCGGCTTCATCATCGCCGGCAACAACGCCAATGGGACTAAAGGCGTGAGCAATACCACTCTGACGGGCCGGCAATGGGGCATTGCGCCGCGCGTCGGATTCGCCTGGCAGCCATCGAGCTTTCACTCTAAATTCGTCGTCCGTGGCGGCAGCGGCCTCTATTACGATCGCGGCGAGCTCTTCTCGTACCTCTCGCCCGGTTACGCCGCCGGCGAAGTGGAAGGCGGCCCGTTCGGCATTACGCAAACGCCGCCATTCGTGACGCAGACGCACTGCCCCTACTCCGAGTCCTTCAACGCCAGCAACCCAACTTTTCTTTACCTGAATTACGTTCCCATCTGCGGAGGCGATGACTTCTCCATGCCCACCTACGGGCCGGGAGAGCCATATTCCCTTGCGACCCCCTGGGGCAGTGCGCCTTATGCCGCGCCCAATAATCCAAAAGCCTCCGATGTAACCAACTATCTGCCCAATGCCAACGCGATTATTGACGGCACGATCAATGGCGGCGTGGTGTCCAGTGGCGGCAACGCGCAACAGCCGTTCATCCTCGGCGTCTACAACCGCACCAACAAACTACCCTATAGCATCAACTTCACGCTGAATCTCCAGTACCAGCCGCGCAACGATCTGATGTGGGAAATTGGCTACGTCGGCAACCTCGGCCGTCACCAGGTGATTCCTGTTCCCTTCAACCAGGCGCAGATCGCTACCCCATCCCATGTGTTGCTTTCAGGCGGACCCTATCCGCAGTCTTACAGCTACGGCTACACGGTGTATGACCCCAACGATTATTACCCGATCTGCGTGAATGAAGATGCGCACTGCAACTACGGCACCATGCTGAACAACTTCGAGGGCGGCAATGTGGACCTGCGCGTTCCCTACATCGGATATTCTTCGGAGTCCGAATCCTACACTGCAGCCGGCGTCGCGGCCTATCACGCGCTCACTTCGCATCTTGAAAAGCGCATGAGCCATGGCGTGCAGGCCGGCGTTTCGTACACCTACTCCCACGCCACGGACGAGCAGAGCGGCCTCGGCCTCTTCTACAACGGCAACAATCCCTCGAATCTGCGCTCGGGCTACGGCTCGGCCGACTTCGACCGCACGCATGTATTGAACTTCACCTATGACTTGACTGAGCCCAAAGTCTTCCCTGCCGACACGCTGCTGGGCAAGGCGCTCGACAGCTGGGCGCTGCATGGCATGGCCATTCTCCAGAGCGGGCAGCCTTACAGCATCATCGACTATTCAGGCGCAGTGGGCAGCATCTTCTACTCGACCTTCAACGGCATCACCAATCCCATTGTGCCGTTGAACTACGCCGCCGGCTGCACGCGCAAGAACGCACTTACAGGTCAGAATGGCGCGTTTTACAACGTCAACACCGGTGCAGGCACGGCGCTGAAGTCGAGCTGCTTCACGTTGCCGCTGATTCCGGTGGGAACCATGGGTGTACCTGCGGGCGACCCGTACGAGACCAACTTCACCACAGGACAGCGCAACATCTTCCGCCAGTCCTGGCAACGGCGCGCCGACGCTTCGCTCACCAAGGACCTGCCCATCCACGAGCAGTGGATGTTGCATTACAGCTTCGACGTCTACAACCTCACCAACACTTCGAGCTTCGACATTCCCCAGAACAACGTGAACCAGAATGCCGCCTTCAACAACGTTCCCGACCTGATTGGCTCGAGCCCATACGCTCCCACGCAGGCCGCGCCCACCAACAACTGCCAGACGGGCGCGGGGACCAATACGGGCTTCTACAACTGCCCTGCCGGACTGGGCATCACCAAGCACACTATTGGCAGCGCGCGCCAGGTTCAGATGTCGCTGCACCTCGACTTCTGATGCGCGCAACTCGTCAACTCCCAAAGGGCGGCTCTCAACGGAGCCGCCCTCTTGTTCGCTGCTGCGGCACATTCACGGCCGCGCGCTCCTCAACCCCGCAACCCCTACAATCTCTGTATGACCGCCGCCCCGTGGACTCTTCGCGCCCTTCGCCGCGCACTCGCCAGCGGAACCACGAGCCCTTCGCAACTGGCTGAGGCGGCGCTTGCACGCTGCAACGGAAATGCCGGCCGCAACACGTACCTATGGCAGGATGCCGTGTGGACGCGCGCGGAAGCCGCCCGCGCCGAGACCATGCCGCGTTCGCATGGCGGCCCGTTCGGCGACGGCCACCCCGCGCTGTGGGGCTTGCCTATCTCGGTGAAGGACTGCTTCGACCTGGCCGGCTCGCCGACTTCGTGTGGCGTGCGCTTTTATCGCGATCTGAACGGCACAGCCGCGCGAGACTCCTGGCTGGTAGAGCAACTGCGCGCCGCCGGCGCCGTGATCGTGGGCAAGACTCATCTTCATCCGCTGGCCTATGGAATCACCGGAGAAAATCCGGAGTTTGGCGATTGCGTGCAGCCACGCGATGCGGGCGCGCTCACCGGTGGGTCTTCCAGTGGAGCGGTGGCGAGCGTGCAGGAGGGTTCGGCCGTAGCGGCGATCGGGACTGATACCGGCGGATCTGTGCGCGCTCCGGCGGCGCTCGCCGGACTGGCCGGATATCGCGCCAGCATCGGTCGCGGCGACTGGCGCGGCGGAGCGCATCTCTCCGTCACTTTCGACACCATGGGCTGGCTCTTCCGCGATCTTGAAGATGCGCCGCTGCTGGCTGCGCCGTTTGCCTCTGTCGAAAACCAGCAAGAGCTTCGCTTCACACGCTTCGCTTTTCTCGGCGACAACTTTCTTCACGACTGCGAGCCGGAGGTGATGGAAGGCTTTCGCCGCGTGATCGGCGAACTGCAGGCGCTGGGGCTTGAAGCCGCTTCCATCGAGGTTGAATGGTGGCAGGACTCCATTGATGTTTTCGCGCCGCTGCAAGCTTCAGAGGCCGCTCTGCTGCACGCGGGCAACTTCGACCGCTGCGAGCCGTCCATTCGCGACCGCCTGAAGTGGGGTGCGAGCTTCACGCCCGCCGAAGTTACTTCGTTGCGGCAGCGTCACGCAGAATTCCGGGCGCGCATGGATGGGCTTTTCGCCGTGCACCAACTAATTCTGCTGCCCAGCACTCCGGTGGCGCGTCTCGCGGCCGGGGCCGACCACAGCCAGACACGCAGCCGCCTTCTGCGCTACACTTCGCCGTTCAGCCTGGCTGGCGTGCCCGCAGTTGCCATCCCCTGCGCCTTCGGCGGAATGCAATTGGCCGCGGCGCGCGGCTTCGACGAACCGCTGCTGGCGCTGGCCGCAAAAATCGGCGCGCGCAGAAATACGTCTTCAGAAGCTTGAATAGTTTTCGACTCAGACTTTGGGAGGTAGACCCATATTTCCGTTTTGAATTTGACTTGCGAATCTGACGGCAACCCAGCTGGGCACGCCGGGGTTTCCGGCATTGGAGCGAATTTAAAAAGATGCCAGATGGACGCAATTTCGCGTATATTGGTGGGTTGCCGAGAAGACAGAATGGAAATTCCAGATCGCGGAAAGTGGAAGGAGAGTAAATGAAGCCCCGATTGTCATTCGCTTCTGCCTTGATTCTCACGATCCTTGCGGGTGCGCTTCCGATGATTCTTGCCCACGGGCAAGCCGCGCCGAAGGTGGTGCTCCTGGAGCAGTTCAAGCTGACACCGTTCCCGAAACCTGCTTCGCTCATGCCGGGGGAGCGTTCTTGTCCTTTTTTCCTTTGGACGAAAGATTTCACACCCGAGCAGAGGATAAGCTTTAATTATGTCGACAAGGCCGGGATGACGACGAGCAATACCCCGGTAGTGACGAACATAACGATCATCATCGATCCAAAGGACAGCGTTCCGGTCGCGACGACGGTCAGCCCCCAGGGATCGAATGATAAAGCATGGCAGATCAGCATGTCCCAAGAGGCGCATGATGCCAACGCGCGGTGCCTGGAAGGCATTGCGGTTAAAACCTCACAATGATCGCGCCGGCGGGCGCGGCAAAATGGCGCAGGAATAGGATGGCCTCTCCCATTCTGCGTTTTTTGAGATTACAGCGACTCTTGGAGTTTGAGCTTGTACTTTTTAGCTAAGGTCACAAGTTCCTGATGGTTTTACTCCCGGTGCCGAGATGCCGTTCAGGAAACTGTCCGTTTTGCATCTCCCGCCCCCGAGAACCCGCAGATGAAATGGCGAACGATTCAGTGTTAGAAGGGCTTCTCCGTCAGGAACGGCTCGGGCTTCACTGACCCATCGCGCTGCTTCACCAGCATCTGCACCTTTCCCTCGGCCGCTTCCAACTCCTGCTTGCACGCAGCCGACAGGGTAACACCCTCTTCAAAGAGCTTGAGCGAATCCTCGAGCGCCATATCGCCCTTCTCTAGCTGTTCGACGATGCTTTCGAGCTTCTTGAGCGATTCTTCAAAAGACGGCAATGGGTTCACCTCTAGCTATGATTTTCCCTGCGGCAGCGCGCCGGCGATCACCTCAGCGGCAATATCGCAATGGCCGTACGGCGCGCTCACCTGCACGCCCTGCACGTACGGGCGCACCGCCTCCACCATCTCCTGGGCGATCTTGATGCCCTCAGCCCGCGCGGCCTCCGGCGTATCGGCCTGCGCCATGCGCAGCATGATCTCTTCCGGCATGGAAATGCGCAGATCGTTCTTCATATATTCGGCGTTGCGCAAGCTGGTGAGCGGCCAGATGCCGGCAACGATGGGAATGCGGTGGTCCTTCACGCGTTCCAGAAACTCTTCCAGCAAGCGCAGATCGAAGACCGCCTGGGTGATGGCGTACTCCGCTCCGGCCTCCACCTTGTACGCAAACCGCCGCAACTCGTTCTCAATCTCGGGCACGCCGGGATTTGCGGCCACGCCGATGGTAAAGTTCGTGCTCGTGCCCATTGCGTTCGATCCGATGTCGAGCCCGTAATTCAGCCGCTTGGCCACGTTCACCAAACCGATGGAATCTACGTCAAAGACTTGAGAAGCGTCAGGATAATCTCCCAGCTTGGGCGGTTCGCCGGTCACGCAGAGAATGTTGCGCAAGCCGATGGACGACGCCCCCAGCAAATCCGACTGGATGGAAAGCAGATTCCGGTCGCGGCAGGTGTAATGCAGAATCGTCTCCATCCCGGTGTGCTGCTGAATCTGGATGCAGAGGCTCTGCCCGCTCATGCGCGCCGAAGCCTGGGCCGCGTCGTATACATCGATGGCGTCTACGCCCAGACGGCCCAGCAATTGCGCGCCTTCAATTTCGCGCGAACAATCGATACCCCGCGGCGGCACGAACTCCACCAGCTTGATGAATTTTCCCTCGGCGAGCAGTGCTCCCAGCCGCGAACGCTGACCCAAAGTTGCCGGGGGCGTCTCCTTGCTGATCTCCGGCGCCGCGCCGGTCACCGTCACGCGAGTTTGCTCGTCCATGGCCCGGATCGCCGAGCGCATGGCGCGAATGTGATTCGGGGTGGTACCGCAGCAGCCGCCCACAATCTGCACCCCGGCGGCAACGGCCTTGCGCGCAAAGCTGGCCATGTACTCGGGCGAGCAGAGATAGATATTGCGACCGTCGACGGCCCGAGGCACGCCCGCATTGGGCATGGCGGCCAGCGGCAGCCCCGTGGCTGCGCGCATGGCCTCTACAGCGGTCAGCACCGTGGCCGGCCCGGTAGAGCAGTTCACGCCCACGGCATCGGCGCCCCACTCGGTCAGCAAAGCCGCCGCCTGCGCGGGCGAAGCGCCATCCAGACACTCGCTCTCATCGTCCACCGTCACCATCACCAGCACGGGCAATTGCGGTGCTGCCGCACGCGCAGCTTCCAGCGCCTCGTGCGCCTCGTTCAAAGCCGGCATGGTCTCAATAATCAACAAGTCCACACCGTTCTCAGCCAGAATGCCGATCTGCTCGGCAAATGCCGCGCGCGCTTCATCCAATCCGGTTTTGCCCAGCGGCTCCAGACGCACGCCCAGGGGCCCGACCGAACCCGCGACCCACGCGGCAATTTCCCCATTGCCCGCGTGCTTATTCTTCAATCCCTGCACCGCTTGCCGCGCCAGGCGAACCCCCGCAGCATTGATCTCGGCCATCTTTCCCGCCAGGCCATGTCGCGCCAGCCGGAAGCGGTTGGCGCCGAATGTATTGGTTTCAAGAATCTCCGCACCCGCCTGCAAATACTCTTCATGCACACCAAGGATCAGGTTGGGGTCAGAGAGATTCATCTCGTCGTAGCAGCGGTTGACGAAGATGCCGCGCGCGTAGAGCACCGTGCCCATGGCGCCGTCGGCAAGCAGGGGGCGGTCGGCAAAAAGCTCGGAAAAGCGGGTCATTCTGTTGTCATGCTACCGCATTGTTGCTGGAATTGTATGCATCCTCGCCGGGGTTCCTACCGGAGTGTGCCGCGACCTGCCGGGCCGTTCCAGGCGGCGCTTGCCTTTGTTTCCACGGCGAGGCCTGGACCCGGAGGCAGTCCCTCGGTGCGGGCTGGGCGGGCCGTTACAGGGCCGCGAGGGACAGGGTGGCTTTGTTATACTTCGTTAGTCATAACCTGCTTGGAAATCGCTTCCGGCCTGTGCAATTTGAACGATTTCCGTGTGCACGCATTGCCATTTCTTTGTCGCGGCGGCTTGCGCCGCTCCATCAATCGAGGGTTGGGATTTTGAAGAAGAAAAGCCTTTGGATCAGTGCCAGTACCGCTTTGGCAGCAGCCGTCGCGCTGGCAGGTTGCGGCAGCACCTACTATTTCGACGGCCGCGTATTGCCGCCCAGCGGGCTCACGAACCGCGTCGTCATCGCCATCCAGAACCCTGGCGTCCTGTCCAGAGGGGCACTTGAGATTGTCGACGCCTACTACGACGAGCGCAGCGGTTACAACGGTACGCCGGGCTCATTTTCCATTGCCGGATTCGGCGGCGCCCTCCCCATCACAATCCAGAACATGCCGGAAGAGCAGTTAGGCGCGGTCTACGGCGCGGGCGACGGAACTCTTGCCCTCGCCGACTATGCGGGCGAGAAGACCGCCGGTTCCGTGAGTGGCCTCAGCGGATCCTCGTCCAGCGTCTTCATCACCCGGAACAGGAACTTCGCCTTCGCGGCCAGCCAGACGTCGCATCAGTTCACCATCGTGAATCAAGCCCAGAGCAGTTCCATCGGCCTGAGTCTTCCCAACGTGTATCGCGTCAGCGTCAACCCTGGCGGGTCTTTGGCACTGGCCTTCGTGCAGAATTCCAATTACGTCTACTACCCGCGCCAGCTCAGCGCCGCGCAAACGCTCAACTATTCCGGCGGGCCTGCTACATGGCCAAAAGCCGCGGTGGACTGCGAGCCGCAGACTGCCCCCGGTTGGTGCCTGTTCCAGATGCAGAGTCCCGACAACATCGACACCACAGGCAACTACTACGGCGCGCCTCTCACCTTCGATCATCCGATCAAGGCGGTCTTTTCGTCGGACGGAAGCACGGCGTACATCCTGAGCTGCGGGCCCGAATGCGGTGGCACCACGGCGGCCTACACGCGGGTTCCCATTGCGCCCATGCTCTTTTTGCAGGGACAGCCGTCCGGGCTTCTGCCCACCACCACCGCGCTCGCCAGCGCCACCGTCGCCATTCCCGGCGGGGCCAGCAACGCGCTGGTCAACGGCACGACCATGTGGGTCGTGGGGCAAAAGCCGCAGTCGATCAACGGGCAAACGCTCTTCGGCGGCAACCTGACCGTGGTCAACCTGGCGAGCAACACCATTTCGAGCAGCACTGCCGTCAGCGACGGTCAGCCGGGCGCCATGAGCCGCATCCTTCAGGCCGACGACAATACTCTGTGGATCGCGATGACCAATTGCACGACGGGCGTGCGTTACGCGACCAATCCCGCGAGCGGCTACGGCTGCCTGACCATGTACAACACCTCCACCAATAAGGTGGTGCTGCTTGAGCCGTACATCGGCGACGCCACCGGCATCGCCGCGGTGACAGGCCTGCACAAGCTTTATGCGGCCGAAGGCGGGCAGGTGTACATCTTTTCCACCAAGGATGGCTCGTCGATCAATAACGAGTACGTGACCGTGACAGGCACTGCTTACGACGTGGCCTACATGGACGCCATCACCGACGCCAACAACACCGTTTACTAACTCCGATGCCCACTGAGGCCATCGACTTCCGCGCCGACGTTCTGGCTATCGCCGCACACCGCGACGACGTGGAGCAGACCTGCGGCGGGACGTTGCTGCGCATGGCGGCGCGCGGCCTGCGCACTGCCATTCTCGATCTCACTCAGGGCGAAGCCGGAACCCGCGGCAGCGCCGAGGAGCGCGCCCGCGAGGCCGAAGAAGCCGCGCGCATTCTGGGCGTGGGCTGGCGGCATGCACTCACCCTGCCCGATGGCGCCATCGAGAACACGCTTGAAAATCGCGTCGCCATCGTCCGCGTTCTCCGCCAGCTCCGTCCCCGCGTGGTGATTCTTCCTTACTGGCAGGCTCGCCACCCCGATCACGCCGTGAGCGGAACGCTCGGTTACGATGCCTGTTTCCTCGCGGGCATAAAGAAAGTTGACACTGACACGGAACCGCATCGGCCCTTCAAGATTGTCTACGCCAGCCTCTACGCCGATGTGCGCCCCAGCTTCGTGGTCGACATCACGCCGTTCATCGAGCAGCGGCATCTGGCACTGATGGCCTATCGCTCGCAATACGCAAACCAATCGGCCGGCAGCGGTCTCTTCGTTCCTGAAGAAGAAATTCGCGAGCGCACTTTTGCCGAGGCGCGTCACTATGGACTGCTCGCCGGTGTCCGTTACGGCGAACCCTTTGTCCAAAAGGAAGTCGGCCTCGTCGACGATCTCACGCTCCTGCCCGTGCAATCGATTTAAGACATGGAGTCCGCCCATGCCCCAAACCTGGAACCCTGAAACTTACAGCCGCGACGCGGCATTCGTTCCCCAGCTCGGCAGCGGCGTGCTGGAGTGGCTCGCTCCCGAAGCCGGCGAGCGCATCCTCGACCTCGGTTGCGGCGATGGGCAACTGACAGAACGCATCGTTGCATCCGGAGCTAACGTCACCGGCATCGACGCTTCACCGAAGATGGTCGCCGCGGCGCGCGCCCGCGGCATTGCCGCTGAAGAAGGCTCCGCGGAGTCGTTGCCCTGCGCAGATCACTCTTTTGACGCTGTGTTTTCGAATGCGGCGTTGCATTGGGTGCGCGGACAGGACGCGATGATGACCGACGTGCGCCGCGTGCTGCGCCCCGGCGGACGTTTTGTCGCTGAGATGGGTGGCCACGGGAACATCGCTGCCATCCGCGTCGCCTTCGCTGCCGTGCTTGCGCGTCTCGGCCACGCGACCCTGGGCGAACGCGGCAACTACTATCCCACTCCCGACGCTTATACGCGGCGCCTCACGTCACACGGCTTCACGGTCGCGCGCATAATTCTCTTTCCCCGCCCCACTCCGCTCGGCGCAGGCGGCATGACTGCCTGGTTGAATACTTTTTGCCGCGGCGTGCTCGATGCTCTGCCCGAACATCTGCACGAAACCGCCGTCGCGGATACCGTTGCTCTCCTCGCGCCAGCCTTGTGCGATGAAGAAGGAAACTGGACGGCCGATTACGTGCGCCTGCGCTTTCAAGCAACCATTTGATCGCAGGAATCTTCTTCAAGTTCTATTCGTGAAACAATTTCTCGCCTAACTTCGCGCAAGTATTCTTAAATACTTCGCTAACTCACTTGCATTTCTTCTCGACTTATGGCAAAGTATCTTCTGCGTAGGAGAACGCCCGATGACAAATAAAACGCAAATCTCGATGCGTAGGCTGGCACCAACCAGCCCCCGGGCGTGGTTTCTCGGTTATTGCTAGCCCGCTGCGGTCTGCCTCCTGCGCATCCAGCATGAACACAGTGTTTTCCCGAGTGGCGTAGAAGCCAGTTTCATCGCCTTGAAAACGGTACGCTGTCTTCGTCTGTTCCCTCGGGGACGATTGCGCTGCGCTCGATGCACGCTGTATTACTTGGCACCGTGATAACTCACGTGGCGTCATGAGGAGATTTTTGCCTCTAACTCGGAACTTACTAAGTTGTTGCACCGGTGGTGAAAGAGGAGAGTTACTTCCTCCACAGAAGGATGAGCAGGGCCGGAATCCCTGCCGGAGCCGATCACTTTGCGGGGTGGGGGCGTAGTCCCGAACCACAAAACACCGCAGAGCAGAGGTTTCGTCATCCAACTCTTTTCGCTCGTTCCCCGGCGCAGCTTTTCGCGCAGGCAGTTGTTTTGCCATTTCGTTTAGCCGGTGGCGTAGGCGGCGGTTACTTCTTAAGCCGAAGGTTGCGGGTTCGAGTCCCGCCCTGGATGCAAATTCAGGTAGCTCAATGGCAGAGCATCGGAAAACACCGCAGTCGTTTGTTCCCCGGCGCAAAACATCAACCCGACGAGACTCTCGTCCATAACCAGGAAAAAGGCCGGTGGCGTAGGGGGCGGTTACTTCGCCTGATAAGCCGGAGACGCGGGTTCGATTCCCGCCCGGAGAGCGATCTCCGGTGGTTTAGTGGCAGAACGCCGTATAGTCCGCAACCGTTTGTTCCCCGGCTGCTTGTATCAGCGAAACATTCGTCCAAGACCAAGAAAAAAACCGGTGGTGGTCGTAACGGATACTTCGACGCTTCCCAAAAGGGAGGCTGTGGGTTCGAATCCCGCCCGGGGCCTTCGGGCTCCGGATGCTCGATCGGCGAGCACCGAGAGCAACACCGTTGCATTTGTTCCCCGGTCACAACCTCCGGCAAGTCCGGATTAGAAACGAATCATCATGAGCAAGTTGAAAGTGAAAAATGGTACGCCAGTGGGCGATGTCCATCTCTGCCGCAACTGCAGCAATGGGCAGTTCACCGTTGGCTACCGCGAATCCGATGTGCTGGTCGTCTGCACCAACTCGAGCCCTTCGCTGCGGGTCCCGTTCCCGGTGTATGAGTGCACAGGGTACTGGGATCGCAATCGCCCCGGCTACGACGAGATGACGAAGCTGGCGCTCGACTTCAGTGATGGTCGCAGAAAGTCCATTAGCGGCTTTCGCAACAGTGGATTCGCCCGCATCCCCGCGGTCGCCGCAGGCGATGGCGAGGACGATGAAGACGAGGCAGCCATCAACCGCTGACCCCAAACCAAAACCAGAAAAGACCGCCGGTGGCGCAGGGCACGGATACTTCGGGCAGAGCGTCGCGAAAGCGAAGGTTGCAGGTTCGAATCTTGCCGTCAACCCACAAGGTTGACGAAGCTCAGAGCATCACCTTCCGTGAACGAATTTTCCCCGGCAGCATTTACTCTTGATACTCGCACGAAAGGAGGCGCACCATGCGCCTGAACATCTTCAAGCCCAAGCCGCGCCCGCGCACCCATGAGGGAGCACGCGCCCGCGTCATCACGCCCGAGCAGGCTTTGCGCCGCTCCGTTCTCTCCTGCATGTTGTGGGAGGGTGAGTTCTACGAGGATGGCGTGCAGATCGCCGACCGCATTCACGAGCTGGTGCCGCAGGTGGAAGCCGAGAAGGTCGCCGCGCTGGCCGTTGAGGCACGCGAGCGCATGAAGCTGCGTCACGCGCCGCTGTTGCTGGTGCGCGAGATGGCGCGCTACGCTACGCATCGCGGCCTTGTCGCCGAGACGCTCACGCGCGTGATCCAGCGCGCCGACGAGTTGAGCGAGTTTGTCGCCATCTACTGGGCAATGGGCCGCCAGCCTCTCTCGGCGCAGGTGAAGAAGGGCCTTGCGACTGCGTTCGGCAAGTTCGACGAGTACGCGCTGGCCAAGTACGACCGCGCCGGCGCTGTTCGCCTGCGCGACGTGCTTTTCCTTTGCCATGCGCGTCCTGTGGACGAGGCGCAGGCCGCGCTGTGGAAGCGGCTGGTCGACAACGAGCTGGCCACGCCCGACACCTGGGAGGTTGCTCTCTCGGCTGCCGGACGCGGCGAAAGCGCCGAAGGCGATCGTGAAGTTGCCAAGCGTGACGTGTGGGAGCGGTTGCTCGCAGAGCGCAAGCTCGGAGCTTTGGCTCTCTTGCGCAACTTGCGCAACCTGCACCAGGCCGGCGTGAGCGAGGATCTGGTGCTTGCCGCACTCGATGTCGTGAAGACGGACCGGGTTCTGCCCTTCCGTTTTCTCGCAGCAGCGCGCAGCGCACCCCAGTGGGAGCAGCCGCTTGAGGCGGCCATGTTCCGCGCATTAGAAGGCCGCAGTGCGAAGCTGCTGGGTCACACCGTGCTGCTGGTCGACGTCTCCGGTTCCATGGAGGCGCCGCTCTCGCGCCGTTCGGAGATGCGCCGCACCGATGCCGCCTACGGACTGGCCATTTTGCTGCGCGAGATCGCAGAGAAGGCGACGATCTACACCTTCTCGGATCACGCGAAGCTGGTGGCGCCGCGGCGCGGCATGGCACTTCGCGACGCACTGGACGCCAGCCAGCCGCACTCGGGCACTTACCTCGGTAAGGCGCTCGAGCACGTCGAGGCGGAGACCCGCAGCGGTTACGACCGGCTCATCGTGATCACCGACGAGCAGTCGCACGATAGCGTGCCTGCGCCTCGCGGCAAGGGCTACGTGATCAACGTCGCCTCGAACGCGAACGGCGTTGGCTACGGGCCGTGGACGCACATAGACGGCTGGAGTGAGGCGGTGGTTGACTACATTGCCGAGCTCGAAACCGTGCAGGCGGAATGATCGCCGGCCGTACAACCTCACAAACAACATCGGGGAGCAGCCTATGCGAGGCTGCTCCACAATTTTTTCTGCGCTGGGCTCATTAGTCGGCAGCCAGAAGCTTGGTGCGGTACAGAAATCCTGCCGCCGCGCCGCCCACGCTGGGAAACACCAGGAACAACCACACCTGGCTGAGCGCATGGCTACCGGCAAACAGCGCCGGCCCCAGGCTGCGCGCCGGATTCACGCTCACGCCCGTGATGTGGATACCGAAAAGATGGATCGCGACCAACGTGATGCCGATTGCCAAGCCGGCAAAGCCTGCAGGCGCGCTCTTCTGTGTCGAGCCTAGAATCACAATCACGAAAATCGCGGTCGCGAAGAATTCAAACAAAATTGCCGATTGGATGTTGTATTCGCCCTGGTAGCCGGATCCCCAACCGTTCTGCCCCAGCCCGTTGACCGCAAGGTTATATCCCTCGGTTCCCATAGCAATCATCAGCAGCACCCAGGCCGCGAGGATCGCGCCTGCGAATTGCCCCACCCAATAGCCGATCATGTCGCGAAGGCTCATACGGCCAGCCACCCAAACTCCCAAGCTTACTGCGGGATTGATGTGACAGCCCGAGATGGGGCCAATTCCGTAGGCCGCGCCGATGAGGGCCAGGCCAAAGGCAAACGCGATGCCCACAATGCCGACCTTGTCGCCGGCCACCACGGCCACTCCACAACCAAAGAGCACCAGAATGAAAGTGCCCACGAGTTCCGCGAAGTATTTCTTCATGCTTCCTCCTCGCTAATTTGAAAAGAGATTTAGGGGATTCCGGACCCTGCGACGCCGTTCGCGCTGAGCTGCTATGCCGCAACACAACGAGGAAGTCGAAGGATCGTGCGGCGAAGTGCCAAGGCAGTTTTGCAGAACCGCGCTGGCGAAGTCAAGAATGAATCTGGCCTTTGTTCTACGCCGGTCCGTGGAAAACTCCGGCCTTTCCGCGTGCCTCTTCCATCGCAATTCATGACTGAGCGACTCGTAGCAACGTCGCGCTCCCTTCTTGTTGTGCTAAGGTTCAAGCGTGAGCGTTGGCGCGCCAGGCAAGGCTGAAAGAAAGACCGCAAAGCCGCGGCTCTTGCCGGGATTGGCGGTCAAAGACGGCCTGATTCGACACCCCTTCGACCTGGAATTTGGCGTGCGCACCAGTGGGTTGATCGCCGGCCGCCATCTAAACGCCGGGCACCGGCACGACCGCCACGTGACGGCTTACTACGCGATTGCGCCCTCGGTCTTTCGGGGAATCCTGGTGCGTTGGCGGCAATGCCGGCCCATCGCGCCCATCGATGCCTACACGTTTGTCGATCTCGGCGCGGGCATGGGCCGCGCTCTGCTGCTGGCCGCGTCGTATCCCTTTCGCGCCGTTGTCGGAGTCGAACTGCACCCCACGCTGGCGCGGATCGCACGCAGAAATCTTGTGCTGTGGCGCGCCGCCGGCCGCGCCCGCGTACCCATGCACATGCACTGCCGCGATGCCGCCGATTTTCCGCTTCCGCCGGGTCCGTGCCTGATTTTTCTCTTCAATCCCTTTGGCGCGCCCGTACTGCGGCGGCTGCTGCGGGTGTGGAAACAAAACTTTCCCGACCGCGCCGGGCAACTGGATATTCTGTACGTCAATGACGAGCAGAAGAACGTGCTGCGCTGCGAGCCAGGATTTGAACGTCTCTTCAGTGGCCAGATCCGCCGCTCGCACGCCGATGCCGTAGCCGATCGCACTATTCTCACGCAGCAGCCCGGCGGTGAATATGCTGCGCCAGGTTGGGAAGACTGCTCGATCTACAGGTGGAAAGGCGAAACACAGGGACTAAGGGACTAAGGGGCTAGGAAATGAGGAGAAGGGTTCGTGTCGCGATATGGAAACGCAGATTCCTATCACCAGGAAGCTCAGTTTTGGAGCTTCATCGGGCCTCGGCGCAACCGAACATCTCTGTATTGACGCTGACAGGCCTCTCGGCGCGTTGTTGAAGTCATTCCACCAACGAAAGCCCTCAGTCCCTTAGACCCTTAGTCCCTCAGTCCCTGCTTTTCGAGGTACACATGAGAGAACCGCATCTGATCCTGGGAATCGGCGAGCTGTTGTGGGATATCGTGCCCGACGGCATGCGGCTGGGCGGCGCACCCGCCAACTTCGCGGTGATGGCGGGCCGGCTCGGCAATCGTGCCGCAATCCTGAGCCGCATCGGCCGTGACGATCTGAGCCGCCAGGCCATCGACCGTCTGGAGCCAATGCCCGTCGAAACCGGCTTCCTTCAGGTGGATCCGCAGCATGAAACCGGCCGCGTTACCGTCAGTCTCGAAGGCGGCGAGCCGCGCTACACCATTCACGAGCCCGCCGCGTGGGATTTTTTGGAGCTTTCGGACGGGTGGGTTGCATTGGCCGAAAGAGCCGACGCCATCTGCTTCGGCTCGCTGGCACAGCGCAACCGGCAGGCGCGGCAGACCATCCAAATCCTCGCGGCGGAGGCCTCTGCCAAGTGCATACGTGTCTTCGACGTGAATCTGCGCGCGCCCTTTTACTCGGCTGAGGTTCTTCAGCAATCGTTGGAACTGGCCACCGTGGTGAAAATGAACGACGCGGAAGCGCCCGTGGTCCTGGACCTGCTCGACCTGGCTATCGAAGAAGCGCCTGCCACGGGCGGGACCTTATCGACTCCGGAGTATTTGCGCGCGGCGGCCGAACGCCTGCTGGGCAAGTTCCCTTCCTTGCAGATGGTTGCTGCGACGCGCGGCAGCAGGGGCAGCCTCCTGGTCACACGCGACGAATGGAGCGAGCATCCCGGGTTTCCTGTGAAGATCGCCGACGGCATCGGCGCTGGCGATGCTTTTACCGCGGCCATGACCCACTACATGCTGCGCGGCGCCGACCTGGCCACGTTGAACGAAGCCGGAAACCGCTGGGGCGGCTGGATGGCTTCGCAATCCGGCGCCATGCCCGCCTTGCCCGATGCCGTCCGCGACGCGATCACCGCAGCCATTGAGCAAACGGCGAACTAAGAGCCGGCAGCTCGCAGCTTGTAGCCTGTAGCCTAGCCGCGAGGTTTGCCGTTGGTCGACAAAAATCGGTGCGGGCGTGGACGCCCACACGACAGCCGGTCTGGAGACCGGCGCTACGTGGAGCTACTGGCTGCCGGCTCGGGTAAGCGTTTTCCAGATTGTCAACCACGCTGCCCCCGCAGTACGATGGCGGGGTCATGAACAAGCCAGCTGCAACCGCCGCAATTCTTGCCGCACTCGTGTTGTCATTGCCCCTGTCCGCGCAGGCGCCCTCCTTCACCATCCAGGCCGACCACCCCATCGCTACAGTGAGCCCCACTTTCTACGGCCTCATGACCGAAGAGATCAACTTCTCTTACGATGGCGGCATTTACGGCGAGTTGGTACGCGATCGCACACCGAGCCGCTCCTGGGACGCGCTTAACAATTGGCCCATGGTGGCGCGCGGCAACTCCCTGGCTAATGTGTCCCTCGACGAAAGCACCGGCCCCAGCGCTGTGCTCACTCGCAGTCTTCGCGTCACCGTCTCCGCAGCCACTCCAGACTCGCCCGCGGGAGTTGAGAACGCCGGCTATTGGGGCATTCCCGTGCGTCCCCGCTCCGTCTACTCCGGATCGTTCTACGCGAAGACCGACGAACCGGGCCTTTCCGTCTCGGTGAGCCTGCAGAACGATCAGACAGGCGTAGTCGCAGCTTCGGCGACGGTCACCGGTCTCACAGGTGAGTGGAAGCAATTCACCTACTCGCTCAAGACCGGCGATGTGCCGGTTTCGTCGAATAACCATCTCATCCTCACCATCGCGCGTCCAGCCACGGTGTGGTTCAACCTGATCTCGCTCTTTCCGCCTACCTATCACGCGCGGCCTGGCGGCAATCGCACCGACATCATGAATCTGCTGGCGGCCATGCAGCCCAAATTCTTGCGCCTTCCCGGCGGCAATTATCTCGAGGGCGATCACATTGCCGACCGCTTCGATTGGAAAAAGACCATCGGCCCCTGGACCGACCGCCCCACGCATCAGAGCCCCTGGCGCTATCGTTCGTCCGACGGCATGGGCCTGCTCGAGTTTCTGGAGTGGTGCGAGGACCTGAAGATGGAGCCTCTGCTAGCGGTGTATGCCGGCTACTCGCTGGCACAAGACCACGTCGATCCGGGCCCCGCGCTCGAGCCTTATGTGCAGGAAGCGCTAGACGAGATCGAGTATGTGACTGGCGGCGCAGATACTAAGTGGGGCGCAGAACGCATCAAAGACGGCCACCCAGCTCCGTTCCCCCTGCACTACATCGAGGTCGGCAACGAAGACCAGTTCGACCACTCGCACTCGTATGACGGCCGCTTCGCGCAGTTCTACCACGCCATCAAGCAGCGCTATCCCAACTTGCAGATCATCGCCACCACGCCCGTAAAGGGCGTCACGCCCGACGTGCTCGACGAGCATTTCTACATGTCGGCGCGGGAGTCCTTCTCGCAGGCGCACCACTACGACGCATACGAGCGCAAGGGCCCGAAGATTTTTGTCGGTGAGTGGGCTACGCGCGAAGGCGATCCCACGCCCAACCTCCAGGCGGCACTCGCCGACGCGGCGTGGCTCACAGGCCTCGAGCGCAACAGCGATCTCATCATCATGGCCAGCTACGCTCCGCTCTTCGTCAACGTGAATCCCGGCGGCATGCAGTGGGCCACCGATCTCATCGGCTACGACGCGCTCACTAGCTACGGCTCGCCCAGCTACTGGGCGCAAGTGATGTTCTCAACCCATCTCGGAACCGAAGTGATCGCGAGCACGCTCGACAACGCGCCCGCTCGGGTCTACGCATCCGTCACGCGCGACAACAAGAAGCACAAGCTCTTTGTGAAAGTGGTCAACGCCACGTCGACCGCGCAGCCGCTTGCTATCGCGCTTACCGGCGTCGCTAAGGTAGCACCGTTGGCCACGCTCACCACCATGAGCGGCAAAACGCCGAACGCAACCAACAGCATCACGCATCCCGACGCCGTAAAACCAATGGCGCACTCGGTCGCGATCGCCGGACCCAAATTCACCGAGACTTTCGCGCCGTATTCGGTGAATGTGCTGGAGCTGAGCTACTGATGGATTGACAACTGTTAACCGATAGTTTACAGTTTACGCGTGATCAAGAGCTTCCGGCACGCAGGGATCGAGATGTTTTTCAAGACAGGCAGCAAGGCGGGCATTCAGCCTCATCATGCCGCCAGGTTGCAGCGATTGCTGACAGCGCTCGATGCCGCCAAAAGTGCTGCTGACCTCTCGAAGCCCGTGTCCTATGGTCTCCATCGTCTCAAGGGGGCGGAAAAGCACTGGTCGGTTTGGATCGATGGCAATTATCGCCTGACATTTGATTTTGAGGGGACGGACGCGATCCTGGTGGATTACCACGACTATCACTGAGGCGATGCTTCGCCGCCGGAGGAAGAAACGATGCCCAGCGAGATGTTTAACCCGGCTCATCCAGGGCAGGTTCTACGTGACTACTTGGAGGGCCACAACATCACGCACGTTGCAAAGCATATCGGCGTGTCGCGCGTAACTGTCTCCAAGATTCTGAACTGCCGCACGGGCATCACTG
>JARLFZ010000082.1 GCA_031296305.1 Occallatibacter sp.
CGGCGCGCAACGCACGTGGCTCTGTCCCAGGTCGATCTCAAGCTCCGGCGTGTTCTGGATCAGCCAGCTTGAGACGTCCACCAGCTCGGTTTCGGGCACCGTCAGCCCCACCGCCGCAGCCAGGCGCGAGGCCAGTAACTCGTTGGCCAGCACGCGCATGTGCTGGGGGTTGTTCTGGAACTTCACGACGTAGATGTGGCCGTCCGCGCCCAGCATCAACTGGCCCTGCGCGCCGCCCCGCATGCGCCGGATCTGCTGCACCGCCAGAACCGCCAATGAACTCTCCCGCCCCTGGTTCCGCTTCGCCTGGTTCCTGCCCGCATTCTAAACGGAATAGGGAATAGGGAGTAGGGAGTAGGGAGTAGGGAATAGGGAGCGGGGTTCAGGGATCGGAAAACCGTAGCGCCGGTCTCCGGACCGGCTGTCGTGCGGGTCTCCAGACCCGCGCATGAACCCAGCGAAAAATCTGCGTTTTTATCTCCGCCACGGGGCGTTTCGTCAACTCCCGCAGAATCAGGCGGAATGTTGGTTTCCCGGGTGCGTTCACCTGGCCAAATGTTCGCTTGGATGGTGTCACTTGCCCCGCAAATGTTCTCTCTTTAGGTTGCGCTTTTTCGAGGGGAATACCTTGAAATTGAGCAATCAATTGGTGCGTGGAACCGTGAAATTGACCAAATAAGGGCAAATATATACTTGACGAATCAAGGCGTCAAGCGGATGATTGCCTTAGCGGGGGTGCGTCTTGAATAGCCCTGCTGGAGGAATGCGCCTTGTGATCTACGCGTATGGGGATGACGGATCGGATGAAAAACACGAGCGAGTGACTGCCGTTTCAATCATTGTTGGCCCTGAAGAGATATGGCGGGAAGTTGAGGGCCAATGGACTGTGAGGTGCGGAGGAATTCCGTTTCACGCGACAGATTGCGAATGTAATCCCCCACGCGGTGACTATAAAGGGAGGCTATCGCATCGCGAAGCGAAAGACATGTACCGAGACTTGGTGGGCATTCTCGCGTCTAGCGGACTTATCGGGGTTGGCATCGGATTTGATCTTGCAGCGCAAGAAAGAACTTTTCCAGATTGCGCTGAATTGGCCTACTTCCGTGCGTTCCTTGAATGCATATTGCAGATCGCGATGTTCTCGGACAAGATAGGAGAAATTTGCGAAATCACCTACGACATCAGCAGAGAGAATGAAGCCAGAGCTGCCGAACTGTATGCGACTCTTCGCGAGAGCGAAGAAAAGTTTTGCCGGTGTCTTCATTCCAAAATATCCTTCCAATCATGGCGAGACTCGGCACGTTTACAAACGGGAGATATGCTCGCATACGAGGCTTGGAAGGCTCTTGACCATGAGCTGGGGCCGATCAAAAGGAAGAGAAGATCGTGGGAATTGCTTCGTTCCACTGGGCAGTTTGAAACTGTAGCCCATAGTGATGAATGGTTCCAGAGTCTAAAGGGTCATCAGGAATCAGGAGAACTCGCAAAAGTGGCGGGATTCGATGCCCACGATTACGAATCCTGGTTATCTAAAACTGGCCGCACACACAACACCGGCAACATGATCAAATTTATTCGGAGTCTCAATGGCAAACAAAGAATTTCAGAAGTTCGATCAGGCGATGAACACGATTCTTCGGGCCGATCCGAAGGCAGTAAAGCAAGCGATGGAAGCGGAGAAGAATGCTAACGCTGAAAAGCGGAAGGCTAAGAAACCTTCCGCTTCCGGCCCCGCTTCAAGCGGTAAGGGTTAGTGAATGGTCGTTTCTCCCACCTTGCCGGTGACCTCGGCGTAGGTGAGGCGCTTGCCAGCCACTTGGGATAGGACGAGAGAGAAACGGTCTGAGTCATTCAATGGGTTGTCTTTGGTTGCGCGGTTGTTATAGCGGAAAGTTTGCTCATCGAGGTAACGGAAAAGATGAAACGGTTCGATGCTGACATAGGTTCCGTTAATCCCCCGCTTCAAGAGGCTCCAGAAGTTTTCGAGGCCGTTGGTGTGAACTTGCCCATTCACGTATTCGACCGCGTGATCGACCACCGCATGAGCGTACTCAGCGCCGAGTCCACGATAGGACATAAGGGCATCGGTATAGAGCGCCGCGCCAGCCTCTACATGCTTGCGAACGTTGCCTTGGATTGCGCCGGTCTTGCGGTTGGGAACGACGGCAGTTTTGATCTGTCCGCCGCGCTCCAAGAATCCCATCACGGCGGTCTTGTCGCGTCCGCCCGTGCCAGTGATGCGGCGCTCACGTTTCGAGATGTGCATGTTGCGGGATTTTCCGCCGATGAAAGTCTCATCCACTTCGACCGGCCCACCGTTGCCGCCGAGTTTCATCATGGAGCCGTTCTGCATGGCCTTGCGGATGCGGTGCAGCATGAACCATGCGGTCTTTTGGGTTACGTCAAGGGACCGGGCAAGCTCGCAGGAGCTAATGCCGTTCTTCGCAGTGGCAATGAGCCACACGGCAGGGAGCCAAGTTTCGAGGCCCAAAGGGGAATCCTCGAAGATGGTCCCTACCTTGGCGGTAAATTGCCGCTTCGCATGGGCGCTCTTGCACTGCCATTTCCTTTGGTTGGCCAGATAGCTCACGTCCTTACGACCGCAGGTAGGGCATTCAACGCCCTCTGGCCAGCGATGCGAGGCCATGTAAGCCAAGCAATTATCAGGGTTTGCGAAGTGAATGATGGCTTGTTGAAGAGTCTTGGGCGCTTTCATGTTTTAAGAATAGGAGAATTGACTTGATTTGTCAAGTATATAATTACCCAAATAAGAGGAACAGCAACCATAGAATTTCCCATCAACACGTCCAAACGGGTCTTGGATAGGGTTTTGGGGCGGTTTTGCGTGTGTTTGGTCTATCAGGAAGCGTCTTCTGGCGGGATTTCTCAGGGCCGCGCGGAGTTTGCGCGCCGGTTTGCACTCGACCCGCGCGCCTTTTGAGGATTGGGAGCAAGGACGGCGACGTCCAGATCGGGCGGCGCGGGCTTATCTGAAGGTTCTTTCCCGGGTGTCCGTTTCCTGAAGAGTCGCGCACCTAGGACTGGACAGCGACGGGAGGTGAAATATCCGGAAATGATGTCAAGGCTGCTCTCTAGATCAGGCCGTAGCGTCGCAGCAGCGCCAAGTGTCTCTCCAACTTGTCACCATCAAGGCTGCTGTCTACCGTCAGATTAATGGCGACATCCGCAGCCGTGCGAGGTCGCGGCGCAAATGCAGTTGGGTCACTCCCTTGCTGATCACTCGACGCAGACGATAGAGGGGCACCCTCGGCTACCGCAGAGGGCAGTTTGGGGTCGTGGTCCGCGGTGGCCTCGGCCTCGGCGATGCTGTTGTCCTTCTGCTCGGCCGGCGCTGGCGCAGGTTGGCCGATTTGCGTGGTTGGCAGGAGTCGAACGCCATCGCCCTCAATCGATGCTAGCTTGGCAGCGACAGCGGAACTGATGAAAAGGTCGGCGCACCCGTCCGCTAGATCTGGGTGCACTCGGAGTTGCTGTGCCCGCCCCTTGATTTTCGCTTTGGATGCCTGGTCGTCCTGATAAGTGTTGAATAGCTCCTGGAAAACCCTTGCACTCAGAAATGCCTTTCGGACGAGGGGCAGGCTCTCAGCCTCGTCCGCAGCCGCGTCTATATCCTTGGCCAACCTGGAAGCGAAATGTGCCTTCGAGTCGCCCTCGACAAGACCAAACTGCTTTAACGCGGAAAGGCGAACTTTTCCCTCTGAACTAGCATTGCCGAATACGCCCGCGAGGAGGGTTGCCTCCGATTGCGGCGCGACTGCCGTCTTGCTTACCAGCTTCTTGGAATATATCAATGCCTGCTCCAGAGGAATTCGCGGGTACATCTTCCCGCCCTTCTTCCGCCCTTGTCCGAAGCCCGTGCTCTTCGCCTCGGTTGTCTTATGCTCGGTTCTGCTGTCACTCACCATTTGAGGCGACCCCTCGCGCCTTTATTGACAAAAGCAGTTCTTGCAAACCCCGGCTGTACGACTCCGTGAAATCGGCGTACTTCTTGTCCGAAATCGAAGCTGGCCGCTCAACCTTGTTGAGAAGCACCGGCATAACGGTGACGCGGCGCTTCTCAATCTCGTGAACGAGCGCCTGATTTAATTCCTTCTTGACCCACGGGCTTTCAATTGAAGCCGTACTAACGACTAGGAGGAAGAAATCCGATTCGGCTACTCCTTGCGCTATGCTATCTGCGATTGAGTCGCCGACACGGATCCGTTGCTCATCGAGCCACACCTGCACTCCTGATGCGACGAGATCTGCCGCGAGTTGCCGCACGAATGGCTTGTCCTTAGAGCTATGGCTAATGAAAGCCACGCGCTTGTCGGCCGAGGATGTGTGGCGCTCAATTTTCGCCTCGACCGCTGAATTGATTATCGTCTCGACCCGAACCTGAAGCTCAAGCGCGCCGAAGCGGTCGGCGAGCGCAATCAAAGGCGTGATGTTCGCCGCGACGTAGTTTCGCTCGCCCGCAATAGTTGCCGCTTTCCTCATGCTTGCCTTAAGGTCATTACCTAACCCAACGAATTGCTTTATCTGCTGGATTAACGGCAGCCTCAAAATCGCCTCGCGCACCACGCCCTCTTTCTGTGCGGTCGTTCCCTTGAAAGGGTATGGCGCGGACGAGATGTAGGTTTCATCGTCGGGTGATTCTACTAGACCGACTAAGCGAGCGTTCTTGAGGAGCTTTCCGGCGGTGCGCGGATCTATGTTCGCAAACTGCGCAATCTCCCTTGCGGTTGGATTCGGGAGCCAAGCTACGGCGTCCAGGACCTCAAAAAGGGCGTCGAGCCGAACGGGCTCGTATCTGATTATTGGCGCAGCGTTCTTGCTCCGAGATTTTGGCGGCATGTCGAATCCATTATTCGCCCGACCTGCAATCTTTTCAATGATTTTCGGGAGACCTTTAAAAAACGAGTTGACCGCCGGCGGCGAGTGGCATTGGTTCCTCGCTCTTGGGGACCGAAGGCGCCATCCTCACGCCTTCGCAAGCCCGCAAGGCGGGCGAAATACGGTAGCCCCAGTCGTGAGACTGGGGATATCGGAGCGGTTGCGCGCCGCAAGCCCGCTTTAGCGGGCGTAAGAACTAATGACCTATTTACCGCGCGTCGAAATCCACGCCGTCCGGGGCGCGACGTTCTTTCGCCCGCTGAAGCGGGCTAGGGGTAATGGGGAATCCGCAACTCCCCCAGTCTTGCGACTGGGGCTAGCGTCTGACGCCCGCTGAAGCGGGCTGAGGCCGCGGGTGGGTGCAACGATCCCCCAGTCTGACGACTGGGGCTAACGTCTGGCGCCCACTGCGCGGGCTGACGGCGCGGATGGGCAACGATCCCCCAGTCTTGCGACTGGGGCTACCATCTGACGCCCGCTACGCGGGCTGAAAGCTATTGGCGTCTCCGACCACGCTCGCGTCCCCGGGAAGGCGCTGCCCTCACGCCTTCGCAAGCCCGCAACGCGGGCGAAATACGGTAGCCCCAGTCGCAAGACTGGGGACACCGGAGCGGTTGCGCGCCGCAGCCCGCTTTAGCGGGCGTAAGAACGGTTGACCTATACACCCGCCCGCCGGGCTCCACGCCGTCCTGGATGCGATGTTCTTTCGCCCGCTGAAGCGGGCTATGGGCGATGGCGAATCCGCAATGCCCCCAGTCTTGCGACTGGGGCTACCATCTGATGCCCACTGAAGCGGGCTGAGGCCGCGGGTGGGTACAACGATCCCCCAGTCTGACGGCTGGGGCCACCATCTGACGCCCGCTAAAGCGGGCTGAGGCCGCGGATGGGTGCGACGATCCCCCCAGTCTGACGGCTGGGGCTAACCTCTGACGCCCGCTACGCGGGCTAAAAGCTGTTGGCGTCTCCGACCTCGCTCGCGTCCCCTTGCAGGCGCTGTCCTCACGCCTTCGCAAGCCCGCAACGCGGGCGAAATACGGTAGCCCCAGTCGTAAGACTGGGGATGCCGGGGCGGTTGCGCGCCGCAGCCCGCTTTAGCGGGCGTAAGAACTATTGCCAGATATAGCGCTCGTCGAATTCCACGCCATGGTGCGCGAGCAGCTTCAGAAATTCCTCTTGAAACGAGATGCGCCGGTGGTGTTGCTGCTGGTCCTGGATATACCGAATCACGGTGCCGCGTTTCGATTCGCTCACGCTGAATGCTCCGTATCCGCCTTGCCAGGCGAATTTGCGGCGCTCGGGCCATCGCTCTTTCGCCCATCGCGACGAATTGGCTTTGACCACGCGTAAACAATCGGCCACCGCGAGATGCGCGGGCAGGCGCGCCAGCAGATGCACATGATCCGTAGTGCCACCAATGACAATGGGAACGGCCTCGAGCCGGCGAAGAATTCCGCCAAGATAGGCATGCATTTCGGGACGTATAGCCTCGTTGAGCAAGGGCAAGCGGCCGGAAGTGGAGAATACCGCGTGCACGAGGATGCTTGTGTAGGTGTGCGCCATGATTGCGTCCTTGCGGGGGCTGCCTCACCCTTATACTCCATTGGCGGGAAATGGGCGCGATGTTCCCGAGTCTGACGGCTGGGGCTAGCGTCTGTCGCCCGCTGGAAGCGGGCTGAGGCCGCGGATGGGTGCAACGATCCCCCAGTCTGACGACTGGGGCTAGCGTCTGGCGCCCGCTGCGCGGGCTGACGGCTGACGCCAGTAAACGCCTTCTAGTATGCAAAACAGGCCAAAAGTAGCCCCAAAACACGCCTTTGACCCCGTTTAGACGTGTTTATGCGAAATTCTCGTTTCACGCGCGCGCTATTTCGCGAAATTCTCGTTTCACACGCACCCGAAATGCGCGCAATTCTGATCAACTTGTCTCAAAAAATCGCGAAGCCCCAGGCCAACATTCCGGGGGTAAGCGGCAGCTTCCCAGCGAACATTTGCGGGGTATGCGGCAGCAGAAAAACGAACATTGGCGTTGATTCTACATAAGTTATTGGAAACGGAGGCCTTAGCGAAAACGAGAAATGACTGCCTCCGCCGCGCTCCCCTGCTCAACCGGTGGAATCGGTAGCGCCACCGGGAAGCCGGCGCACCGCGTTTATGCCTGACGTCCCGGCAGATACTGTTCCAGAAAACGTCGCGCGAGGATGAATCCGTCTTTGCGCTGCTGCGGGAAATCGGCAAGGTTGCCGCTCCCCGGCAGATCCCAGAATTGGTCTTCGTGCTCCACCGCGATGCCGCCGTTGAAGCGGATCTGGAGCAGCACGGTGAGGAACGCCGTCCAGTTCACAATCCCTTGCCCGGGGATGCGATAACGCCACCATCCCTTGCCGGCAATGCCCACCTGCTGCAACACGGGCTGCGTGATCTCCGTATCCTTGGCATGCACCGCGAGAATGCGGTCTTTGAACTGCCACGCCGCGCTGACCGGATCAATGAAGAGGCGGACGAAATGCGAGGGATCGAATTCGAGGCCGAGCCGGTGGCTGGGGACGCGGTCGAAAACGGCCTGCATGGCTGCCGGAGTGCTCGCGAAATTGACGCCGGTGGGATAGTTCTCCCAACCGATTGCGACGTCGAGCTTTTCGCAAACCGGCAGGTACTTTTCGTTGAAGACGTCTGCGAAGGCCGCGGCCTGATCCTCGATGCTGGCGCCGGGTTGGCCACCGCTGAAGGTGCCGACAAATTTGCAGCCAAGGCGATGACAGAATTCCAGCGCGCGAATAAACTCGGCCTGCGCCGCCGAGCGCTTGCCGGCATCGGGATCGGTGTGGTTGGGTGCGAAATACTCAATGCTGACGATGCGAATGCCTGCGTTGCGCGCGGTGGCCAGAATCCGATCGATGGCGCTGTCGCTCAGGTTGGGATTGAAGTCGGGACCCGGCGTGACCACGACGCCTTCGTATCCGGCCCGCGCGGCAAAGGCGAGTTTCTGCGGCGAATACGGCGTGATGATGGAGAGCTTGGGATAAGGCGTATCCGGTGGTGTGCTGGCTTGCGCTGCGGGCGCCTGCGCTGCTGCGATGGGGAGAGCCGCTGTTCCGGCGACGCCCAGAGCCGCCGTGGATGTGCCGCCCACCTTCAAAAAATCTCGCCGGTTCCAAACTAAATTTTCGCTCTTCATGCCGTTCGTCCTGTCTGGCGCTGCAACCTCAACATTTGTTCCGGCGTAATCCCGGGCTGTGTGATTGATTTCCAAGTTTGCATCAGGAAAGAGCCCAGCCGGGACGGTTTTCGCGCTTGATGAACGGCGCGGCTTCAGGACAGTTTTTTGCCACCATCTTCGGGCCATCCCATTCGATCGTCCGGCCGGCACGCAAGGCCACGCAGCCGAGCAGCATGATTTCGGTCAGGCGCGAGGCGATTTCAAAACGCGAGTAGCAGAGTTCCGGCGTGTTTTCCTTGACGGCAGTGAGCCATTCCATCGTATGGCTGAGATTATTGTCTTTTCCATTTGGATTGCGCGGGATGCGTTCGGCAAACTGCGCCAGCGCAGGGTGCTTGGTGTAATGGATGTATTTGGGGTCGTCCTTGAGCTTCACGAAGAAACTGGTTCCGTAATCGTCCGGCGAAAAAACCGAGCCTGCGTCGCCAATCAACAGGCTGCCGCTGTTGGGAATGTCACCGCGGAGCGCGACGATGTCGGCAGTGAGTTCAATCGGCGGCTTGTTGCTGAAGTCATGGCCGTCAGGCGCTGACGGATCGGGCTGGCCGCCGTCATACCACCACAGTGTCACCGCATCCTGCTCGATGGTCCTGTGATGGTGGAAACGATGCGGATCAGCGACGGAAATGGACGCTTTGCGTTGGGGAAATTCATAGCGAATTTTGGAGCCGACGGGATAGGACTCCTTGTTCATCTTGCTGAGGGGCGTGGCTTCAATTTCCGTGGGGTAGTCGAGGTTCAAGGCGCGGAAAGGCAAATTGACCGTGTGGCACGCCATGTCGCCCAGCGCGCCGGTGCCGAAATCCTGCCAACCGCGCCAATTAAATGGAATGTAAACTCCATATTGATCGTCCGGCTCGCGGCGGCCCTTGTACGGCCGCATCGGAGCCGGTCCAATCCACTTGTCCCAATCCAATGTGGCGGGAATCGGGTCTTCTCCCTGCGGGCGATCCATGCCCTGCGGCCAGACGGGACGATTGGTCCAGACGTGAACCTGGTGCACTTGCCCGATAAGCCCATCCTGAATGGTCTCGACTGCGCGGCGCAAGCCGGTGGCAGCACTGCCCTGATTGCCCATCTGCGTGACGACCTTTTTGTCTTTCGCCAATTTCCGCAGATAGCGCGCCTCATAAATGGTCTGCGTCAATGGTTTCTGGCAATAGACGGCCTTGCGCATTCGCATCGCCGCCGAGGCCACAATCGCGTGCAGGTGATCGGGCGTGGAAACCGTCACCGCATCGATCTGGTTGCCCATTTGATCGAGCATCTGGCGGAAATCTTTGTAGAACTTTGCGTTGGGATATTTTTCCGTCTGCTTCGCGTAATTTTCTGAACCCGAATCCACGTCGCACAGCGCAACAATGTTTTCACCAGCGCGAGCGCAGGCATCGGTGTCGCCTCGGCCCTTGCCGCCCATGGCGCCGATGGAGGCGATGTTCAATTTGCTGTTCAGATTTTGGCCGCGCAAAAGCGCCGGCACGCCAAACGCGAGCGCACCGGCGGCGAGAGAGGAGGTTTTGATGAAATCGCGGCGGTCGAGACTCGAGGATGGGACGGGTTCCGGAGAGGTCATCCGGAATAATCTATCTGAATTCTTCCGCATGAGCAACAGAATACACGTGCCGGGGTACGGCGGACTTGGCGGGGAAATCTGGGCCAGGGGCAATCGCATGAAGTGGGTGGATCGTAGCACAAAAGCGGAAGAACAACCGCAGATCCTTCGACTCCGTTTGCCGCAAAAAGCGCGGCAAACTCCGCTCAGGATGACAACTTTACATTTGATGCGAAGTTCTGACTCAGCACACTAGTCCCTTAGTCCCTCTTCTCGCCCATGCGCCGCGGCGACTCTTCCCCGTCGAGCACGCGAAACACGCCTTCGGCCAGCGCGCGCAGCTCATCCTCGCCGGGATAGATCTTGACCGGCGCAATCCAATCCACGTAGCCGCGCAGGCGCTCGACTGCGCGCTGGGAGTGCGCCATGCCTCCCGTGACGAGCACCGCGTCGACTTTGCCTTCGAGCACTGCGGCCATGGCGCCGGCTTCTTTTGCAATTTGATAGATCATGGCATCGAAGATGGCCGCGGCCTCCTGGTCCCCGTTCCCAGATTCAATGCGCCTTTCCACCTCGATCAAATCGCGCGTGCCCAGATACGCGAAAAGGCCGCCATCGCCGAAGACGTGCCGGTCCAACTGCTTCTCGGTCATGACGCCGCTGCAACAGAGTTTGATTAGAGCGCGCACCGGCAGCGAGCCCGTGCGATCGGGCCCGAACGGACCCTCCTCGATGGAGTTGCTGTCGATCATGCGTCCCGCGCGGTGCGCCGACACCGTGATGCCGCTGCCCATGTGGATCACAATGAGCCGCAGCGATGCGTAACTGCGGCCGAGTCCGCGCGCATAGCGCCTGGCTACGGCTTTGGTATTGAGCGCGTGGCCGATAAACGATCGCTCGACCAAGGGCGACCCCGAGAGCCGCGCGCAGGGCTGCCATTCGTCCACCGTGACCGGGTCGACAATATATGCGTTGACGCCCGCCGCCTGGGCAAAGCGCAATGCCAGCACCGCGCCGAGGTTCGACGCGTGCTCGCCGCGCCGCGCCGCGCGGAGCTCCGCCACCATGGCGTCGTCGACCAGGTAGGTGCCGCACTCCATGGGCGGCAACAGGCCGCCGCGGCCGGCTACCCCTTCCCAGTGCTCCGCACCTTGACCTTTTGGAGTGAAGCCTGCCTCGACCAGCGCTTTCTCGATCACATCGGCGCGGTACTCCAAACGGTCCAGCATGGGCCGCCCTTTGAAGCGCAGGATTTCATCGTCGCCGTGATGAATGTTGCGCGTGAGCTCCTCGCCCGCACGCGTAAAAATGCCGAACTTCGTCGAGGTTGTTCCGGGGTTGATGGCCAGCACTCGGCCAGCGGCACGATCGGCCGTGTTGGACGTTTTGTCGATGGATTCAGGAGCCACGTTCGCTTCTCCAGCGGCTAAGTTTATCGCGCCTTGCGGGCTTTTGCCCGTGTCCATCATCGTTTTTTTCCTCACCCCTTCCCTGTTACCATCAAATTTGCACTCGCCGTCCCGGCGGGATCGTGAAATACACCCAACCGAAAGAGGTAACCGTGGCAGACACCAAGAAGATCGCCGACAAGGCGGAACGCAAGAAGATCAAGCGCACGGCGCGCAAAAAGGCAGCGCCCAAGGCCAAGCGCACCACCCCGCGCGGCTCGCTGAAGAAAAAAGTGAAGAAGATGGTGCGCGGCCAGTCGAAGCGGTAACTGGCAGCTTTCAGCCTTCAGCTCTCAGCTTTCAGCGGTTCGTTCGCGTCGCGTCGACTTGCTGAAGGCAGCAGGCTTGCGAAGTTATTCCGCATGCGCACGATGAACTGAAGGCTGATAGCTGAAAGCTGACAGCTTTTTTTGGAGGATCTGCACTGCCCAGCCAGTACTTCGCGCGCAAATCGATCGATAAGCTGATTCGGGAGGCGGAAGAGCCCGAACACCGGCTGAGGAGGACCCTCGGTCCGTGGTCGCTCACGGCTCTCGGCATCGGCGCGGTCATTGGCTCGGGCATTTTCACCGTCATCGGCACGGCGATCTCCGGGGAAAAATTTGATACGTCCAGCATGGTGAACACGCCACTGGCGAGCTACATCATCACTCACACCGCGCTCGCCGGCCGTCCGGGCGCAGGACCGGCCATTGCGATTTCCATGATCATGGTGGCCTTCGTCTGCGCGCTCACGGGCTTGTGCTACGCCGAGCTCGCGTCGATGATTCCGATTGCGGGTTCGGCCTACACATATACTTATGCGACCCTTGGCGAGCTCATCGCCTGGATCATCGGCTGGGATTTGATTCTGGAGTACGCCGGGTCGAACATGAGCGTCAGCGTGGGCTTCTCCGCTCACGTGGTGGATTTGCTTGACTGGTTAGGATTCGACCCTTCCGCTGCGATGTGGAGAGCACCGTGGTACTTCCCTGAGTTCCTCAAATATCCGCTTGATTGGGCCGGAAAGCACCCTTGGACCACCTGGCTGTCGCCCGCCTATCTGCCCGGCGGCCTTCAGGATCTGTCCGGCAACAACCTCTACAACCCTGGCTGGCACTTCGGTTTCAACATTCCCGCGTTCCTCATCGTGCTGATTCTCACGGTGATCCTGGTGCGCGGCATCCGCGAGTCGGCTTCTGCCAACAATATGATGGTGGGATTCAAGCTGATTGCGATTCTGGTTTTCATCTTCGCCGTCATCGGCTATGTTCATCCATCCAACTGGCATCCTTTCATGCCCAACGGATGGTCGGGCGTGCTCACCGGCGGCTCCATTATTTTCTTCACCTACATTGGCTTCGATTCGGTCTCTACTGCGGCGGAGGAGTGTAACAATCCGCAGCGCGATCTTCCCATCGGCATTATCGCCACCCTGATCGTCTGCACGGTGCTCTACGTCGCCGTGGCCGTCTGCCTCACCGGCCTGGTTCCGTGGCAGTCCATGGTGGGCGACGCGGCGCCCGTGGTCAACGCGCTCAAGAAGCTTTCGCTTCTGCCCGGCGGCCATCCGCTGTATTGGATTCGTCTTGTGGTCCTGCTTGGCGCGCTCATGGGGATGATCTCGTCGATTCTTGTTTACCAGATCGGCCAGTCGCGCGTCTGGTTCTCCATGTCGCGTGACGGCCTGCTGCCAAGAGTCTTCTCCAATGTGCATCCGCTGTTCCGCACGCCTGCCTTTTCCACCTGGGTCGCTGGCTTTCTGGTCGCCATTCCTTCCGGCCTGTTCGACATCGGCACGCTCGCCGACCTTTCGAACATAGGCACGCTCTTCGCGTTCGTTCTTGTCTCCATCGGCGTCATCATCCTGCGTTTCCGCGAGCCTCACCGTCATCGCGGATTTGTCGTCCCCGGCGGTCCCGTGATTCCCACGCTCAGCGTGATCTTCTGCTTTCTGCTGATGGCTGGATTGCCCATCATTACCTGGTACCGTTTCGTCATCTGGCTCGTCATTGGCTTGTTTATTTATTTCCTCTATAGCCGTCATCGGTCGGAATTTGCATCGAATAAGATGTCGCCCCGATAGGCTTCTCTTGACGAGGAGATCCCCTTGAAGAACTGGCAAAAAGCTCTCATCGTTACGTTGATTACGCTCACCATCGGCGGCATCTATCTGCTCGTCGTTTTCGAACAGCGCCGCAATCCTGGCGTCGCTCCCCAGACCAACCCTGAACAGAACCTCACACCCGACGACGTCGCCGTGGTGCGCATGATGTTTCCCACTTCCTTCGACGATGCTCTCAAGCTGCAGAACACCAGCGCTTGGATGAAGAACGGTTACACCATGCCTTACTTCCCTTACGAAGGCGGCCGCATCGTGTTCGCGAAATCTGCCGGCGTCATCCCCTCGGCGCAGCGGCTTGACATCAAGAAAGTGATCAAGGCCGCGGCGCCTGCGCAGATCGACGATGGCATCTCGCACGGCAGCCGCCAGGTTTTCGCGGTCTTCGCGCTGCCCGGCGGCACAAGCCTTTACGCCACCGCCATCGGCGTTATGGATGGTGAACAGGAACAGTACTTCGACGACATTCTCTTCTTCTACGACGATCCCCACACCATTTATGACAACTGGCCCAAAAACGTGTGGGCCGCCATCGACGCGCACCAGGTGCTGCCCGGCATGAGCGAGTTGCAGACTCGCATGTCGATCGGCCAAAAGACACAATCGGATAGCTCATCGGAAGGCAATCGTACCGTCACCTACGATCAGGCCGGCAAGCCATGGACCATTACCTTCGTAGGCAACAAGGCCACGACCATCAAGAGTTCATAGCCTCAGCGCGCAGGAATGCCTTGGGATTTGACCGGGATGAGCGGATAACTTTCATCCGTCGCCTTCCCAAGGCCAAGCTGCATCTCCGCCCAGAAAGCAATATCGGGTCCGGCATGCTGGTCGAGCTCAGCACACCGACCCGATAAAGGTTCTGCTGCCCATACACAATGTCAGCGCGGTTTCTCCGTTCAAACCGCCGGCAACCGACGCCTTATTGTCCGGACTGTGGTCCACCGTCCAATATCAAGCTGAACTTGTTCGTGCGAATCACGTCCAGAATCAAGGCTCCGCCCTGACTGTTTGTTTCCACTCCGGGGTCGTTTTTCCCTTCCACCATCTTTGCCGAAAATGTGACAACGGTTTTCTTATCCTGCAGCAGCGTGGCCTGAACTTTTGATCCGGAACCTGTCCATGTCAGCTCATACTGGCCGGCAGGAAGCTGCGTTGATCCCACTTGCACATTCCCCGGGATCACAACGGTTGGAGCTTTGTTGCCGGCAAACGCCGGCACAGCAAAGAGAACGAGCATCAATGCAAAACCGAATGAACGCTTCATCTGAATCTCCTCAGTTGCCTCGCGTATTCCCTTCGCCGCATGAGGCATTGAGACGATTACAATACGATGCGCTGATTTTGAAGCTTAAGAATCCTTAAGAGATGGGTTAGCTTTGAATCGTAACAATTCCAGGAACATGCGAAGCTGCCGAAACTGAGAAGACCGGTTCGCATCATTTGGGCGCGGGCATCGTGCAAAGTGGAATTCGGATTTTTACGCGGAGGCCCGGCGATGCATTCTCCGCGGTGATCGTGCCCTGATGCACTTGCACGGCTTGTTTCGCAATGGACAAGCCCAGGCCCGATCCGCCACTCATCGCATCGCGCGCCTCATCAACCCGGAAAAACGGATTGAAGATTCGTGTCAGTGCGTCCTCAGGAACGCCCGGTCCATAATCGCGGATCGCAATAGCCGCGGCGCGAGAGTCCTCAGCCATGGAGACATCGATGGTTGAACTCTCAGGTGCATAGCGAATCGCATTGCGCAGCACATTCTCCACGGCGCGCCGCAACAGTTCACGATTGCCCATCACCTGGCCGGAGAAATGGCCGCTCATCGCGATGCGGCAGCCGCGCACCTCGGCTTCCACCTGACAATCGCGAACCACTTCATCCACGATGTCTGCGACGCGCACCCTCTCGGCGCCCTCGACGACAGGGCCACATTCGATAAAGTTGATATCCACGATGTCGGCCACCAGCGAGGCAATCCGATCCACGTCCCTCTCGATGCGATCCAGTGCCGACTTGCTGTCTGCGGATGTTCTGGCCAGCTTGATCGCGAATTTCAGCCGGGCAAGCGGCGATCGAAGCTCGTGCGATATGTCTCCAAGCAGCCTTCTCTCGCTCGCAATCAGCCGTTCGAGGCGTTCGGCCATTTGATTGAATGAGCTGCCCAGCTGTCCGATTTCATCCTGCCGCCTGGTGTTGATGCGGACCGAAAGATTGCCCTGTCCGAAGAACGCAATGGTAGCCGCGATTCTGCGGATGGGCGATATCACACCCACTGCAGCCAGCCAGCACAAAAGAAGCGTGGCGCCGATGACAAGAAAATAGTAAGGCAGAAACGTCCAGATATGCGGCCCGCTTTCAGACAGTCCCGTGTTGACGATCCAATACTGCCCGTCCGGTGACCGCTGAGCTTTGATGTAATTGCCGTTCGCGTGAGTGCGCCATTCTGTGCGTGGAGCGGGAGGCAACAATTCGGCCCGATTCTCGCCGCTCAGCACATCTACGCCTTTGGCGTCGAGTAAATAATGCGTCGATCCTGCAAAGATGCGATCCAGCCTGGTCAAATAGGATTTCAGCGCCGTCGGTCCGCCGCTCGCGAATGCTCCGCGCGCGCTCTCCAGTTCCAAGTCGTCGATGTGCTCGAAGGCGGGGTCGATGGACTTCCTCTGCACGCGATTCGCGATGGCGTGAAACACCAGGTAGGAAAGCGCTAGAGTAATCACCATCGCCAGCAGGACTCCGATATAGAGAGACTTCATGGGGTATGACTTAAGCCGTTCCGGTAAATACATACCCAACTCCTCTCACTGCGCGGATCAGATTTCGCCCGCCCTCCAGCTTTTTGCGCAAATGGCTGATGTGCACATCGAGAAAGCGATCGTAAGGCGTTGCTTCGCGCTCGAAAAGGGCTTGGGTGATTTCGTCTCGCGAGACCACCCGGCCCGCGGAGCGCATCAGCATCTCCAGCAGGTCGAACTCGACGGAAGTCAACTCTACCGGCGAGCCTGTAACCCACGCCTCGCGCGTGCTGGGATTGATCTGGATATCGCCGATAGTCAAAACCGCGCGGCCCTTCCAGTCCGCTGTATCGGTGCGGCGCAGTACAGCCCTGATCCGCGCCAGCAGTTCATCGGGATCGAACGGCTTGGGAAGATAGTCGTCGGCTCCCGTATTCAGGCCCAGGATCCGGTCGTGCTGCTGAACACGCGCGGTCAACATGATCACGGGGAGGTCTTTTCGCCGCCGCAACTGCTGCAGCACCGCCAGGCCGTCGAAGACGGGTAGCATCACGTCGAGAATCACCAGATCGTAGGCGCCGTTGCATGCTCTGGCCAGGCCATCCCGGCCATTGTGGACACAATCCAGATGATGGCCGGCCTCGGCAAGGAACTCCTTCATCATCCCGCATAACTCAACGTCGTCATCGACGAGCAGCAGCGATAGTTGCTTTTGATTTTCCGCAGTCTCCATCTGCACTGCCTCGGGACCGGGCGGCCATCGAGCAATCCCCAACGCTTTCTAAGTCTCGCACAGATCAACACAACCGCAACACGCTTAACAATTCTTAAGGCTCGAGCCACTTCGGCCGCCGATCGCCTTCCCGTACGCCGCATCTTTCAACCCCGAGTAAAGTGCGGCGCAACGAACCTCGCGTTTACCTTCAGATCACGAATCTCCTGAGGCCCGCCTCGTAAACTAATCAAATGGACGAAATTCAGTCCTTCATCCGCCGCCTTCCCAAGGCCGAGCTGCATCTGCACCTCGAAGGCACCATTCTGCCCGCGACGCTGGTTGAGCTCAGTGCGCGCCACGACTCGCCGCACTTGACCCTTGCTGAGGCCGAGGCCCTCTACCGTTTCACTGACTTCACGGAGTTTATCGAGTGCTTCAAGGCCATCACGCGGCGTCTGAAAGACCCCGAAGATTACGAACTTACCGCGTGGCGCATGATGCAGCACCTCAAGGAGCAGGGCGTGGTCCACGCCGAGGTCTACATTTCCGTGGGCGTCATTTATATGTGGCGCAACTTCGACCCGCGCTGCCTCGAGCCCATCTTCGCCGCCCTGGAACGCGCCCGCGAGCGCGCCGCCCGGGAGTTCAACCTTTCGCTCTACTGGATCTTTGACGCCGTGCGCCACTTCACCGTCGAAGAGGCCGATCGGGTCTTCCGCAAAGCCGCCAAGTTGCGCCCGCGCTATTCTTCCATCGTGGGCATCGGACTGGGCGGCGACGAGCGACGAGCCGGCTCTGAGCCGTTTCGCCGTGCCTACTCCAAAGCTGCGCGGGCCGGCCTGCGCCTGACCAACCACGCCGGCGAAACCACGGGCCCCGAGGCCATCTGGGAGGCGCTTTCCATCGGTTCCGAGCGCATCGGCCACGCGCTTTCTGCCATCCAGGATGCAAAACTCGTTGAAGAGCTGAAAGCGCGCAAGATTCCTCTCGAATTAAACCCCACCTCCAACGTCCGCACCGGGGTCTGCCCCTCCTTCGCAGACCACCCCCTGCGCGAATACTTCGATCGTGGCCTGCTGGTGACGCTCAACTCCGACGATCCGGCCCTCTTCGGTTCCGATCTCGCCAACGAGTTCCTTCTCGCGCATACTGAGCAGGGATTCACCCGCGACGAACTACGCCGGCTGGCTGCCAATTCCATTCAAGCCAGCTTTCTTCCCGAAGCCGACAAAGCTTTGTGGCTGGCCCGAATTAACACTTTGGAGTGAGTAACGTCCCTGTTTTTCGCACATCTCCGGGCGCCAGCGATGCATGATTTGCGTTATTATGGTCTGTCAGGAGGCTGCTCGCGATGTCCATAGAAGTTGACACCCTCACGCCCGTTGAAGATACTCCCGTGGAGGAAAAGACGGGATTCACTGCCTTGCGGGTGATCACCTGGTTCTCCGTGGGAATGGCCGTTGCCGCGTTGGGGATTTTCGTGGGCGCCGAGATTCGCAGCCGCTACCGCTTCAAGAAGCGCACCCCGTACGACTTCTACTCGAACGCCGGCGAGCAGCAGGCGGGAGAATTCGGCGTCGGCATCTAGCGCTCGCAGAACACGCTCGTTGCACTCGATGCCGCCTGCGGGCGGCATCGCTGCGTTTG
>JARLFZ010000083.1 GCA_031296305.1 Occallatibacter sp.
TTTCATTGGGCGTGAACCACGCGACTTGGGTGAAAGCCACATCGGGAAGGGCAGCCGCCGGCGCCGGATCGAGCATCACGGGGACCTGCGCCTTGGCGCAAAGGTCCAGAGTGTAGCCGAGAGCGTCCATGGGAATCTCAAGTTGGCAAAGAACCACGCCGGCCGAACGAATCAAGTCTGCATGCTTGTCAACCGCAGCGCGATCCATCTTGCCGTTCGCGCCCGGAACCACAACAATGGCATTCTGTCCGTCGTCGGCGACAAACATCGGCGCCAATCCCGAGGAGCCGGTGGTCTGCGCCATCGCCGCCGTGTCCACGCCTGCGCGTTTTAGATTCTCGAGGAGCTGCGGCGCAAAATTGTCGTCGCCAACTTTCGCCACCATCGCCACTCGATAGCCGAGACGCGCCGCAGCCACCGCCTGGTTCGCGCCCTTGCCTCCCGGAGTAGTTTCAAATCCCGTTCCGATCAGCGTCTGCCCGATCGCGGGAATGCGCGGCGTGCGCGTAACCAGATCCATCGTGATGCTGCCGACAATTACAATCGGCTTGCGTGTGTCGCTCATAGCAAGGACCTCAATACAGCGGAGCTGCGGCCACCAACCCCAGCCCCACCAGGAAACATAGAAACATCAACACCAGAAGCACCGTAGCCGCGCGCGGCGCGCCGGCAAACTCGCGCCACACAAACACGCCCCAGCACGCCGACACCATGGTCGCGCCCTGACCAATGCTATACGAGACCGCCGGGCCCACCAGGTGCGCGCCCGATGCCAGAAAATTGGCCACGCCGCCCGTGCACCATATCGCTCCGCCCAGCGTTCCTGCCATGTGCCAGCCGAAAGGAGCCTTCCAGTAATCAGCGCCGTCCACCGGCTCGCGGCCATCGAGCGGCTTCTTCATCAGCAGCCAGTTCGCCGGCACGGTCGAGATCAGCAACCCGATGGTGAAGAACAATGTCACCGCATAGGGTCCAGGCGCAGTTTGTCCGGGCTCGCCGTTCAGCGCCCGCGCTACAAAGGGATAAAAACAGCCCATCAGCACGCCGCACGCCAGGCTCAGGACAATGCCGCGTACCGTCGTCGACTTGGCCGTGGCTTCGCGCTTGCTGTAGGCCGCCGCGTCCAGAACAATCGCCACCACTACAAGAGCCACGCCGCCAAACAGCAGCAATGGATTGCCCACCGGCTTGATCACGTAATTCGAAATTGCGCCGATCACCAGCGCCAACCCAATGCCGACAGGGAAAGCCACCGCCATTCCGGCCACGTCGATCGCAGCCACCAGCAGCAGGTTCGCCACGTTGAAAATCGCCCCGCCCGCCATCGCATAAAGCATGGGCACCACCGGCGTCTGCGCCACGTCGTGCAGGAAGGCCGTTCCCGCATGCCCCATACTCCCCGCCGTCAATCCCCAGAAGATCGCGCCGACTGCCATGCCGATGGCGTAATCCCAGTAGAAAAGCTGGAAGCGATAACCGGGGCACAGCTTCAGTGTGTTCGCCCACGATCCCCAGCACAGCATAGTCAGGATCGTCAGGCACAACGCGGCCAGATACGTTTCGGGAGCGAGCATCGTAGATTCCCTCCGTTCAACCGCCGACTTGCGGCAAACAGGGAACAATAGCGCCTCAGGCTTCGCGGGCGCAAATAAGAATCTTGAAGTGACGATTGTGAAGAGCCGGCACGCCGCCAAATTGACAGAATTTTGCATTGACCAAAGCGATGATGCACCGGCATACTAACGAAACTCAGAGGAGGGTTTGTCGATGGCGCATCCCGTGGTGCATTTCGAGATTGGCTGCAAGGACAAGGCGAAGCTCTCGGAGTTTTACGGTCAGGTATTTGACTGGAAGATCGATCCTGGTCCGATGGGAATGATCGATACAGGCGCAGGCAGCGGCATTCAAGGCCACATCGCGGCTCTGGGACACGAGCCGCATCAGTTCACGCACTTCTACATTGAAACGTCGGACGTGGCGGCCTCGCTTGCAGCGGTCGAGGCTGCTGGTGGACGTACGATCGTACCGCCTGTGGAGATTCCCACCGGGACCTTCGCGTGGTTTGCTGACCTCGAGGGCAACACGGTCGGCCTCTGGAGATCGAAGCCACGTTCCTGACCGGTTTGATGCGCAGGCAGAGTGGACCGCAGTTCGCGGGAGCGAGTGCACCTTACTGTTTGGCAGCCTTCACCGCCTCCGTCAGCGCCGGAACCACCTCGAACAAATCTCCGGCAATCCCGTAATCGGCGACCTCGAAGATGGGCGCGTCGGGATCTTTGTTGATGGCCACGATGCACTGCGAGCCTTTCATGCCGACCAGGTGCTGAATGGCTCCGGAAATTCCAACCGCCAGATAGAGCTTCGGTGCAACCGTCTGCCCGGAGCTGCCCACCTGCCGCTCCATGGGCATCCATCCGTTGTCGCAGATGGGGCGCGATGCGGCGAGCTCTGCACCTAACGCTCCGGCGAGTGCCTCAATCAGTGGCAAATTCTCCGCGCCTTTAATCCCGCGGCCCACGCTCACGATTCGCTGCGCCGAGCCGAGGTCGACCGTCTGCGCCGATTCGCGAAACGGTTCGCTCGGCACGGTGCGAATCTGCGCAGCATCGAGCGCAGGCGTGAAGAGTTCGATCGGGGCTGGCGCGGCGTTGCCCTGCGTCTCAACTGAGTCGGCTCGAAACGCCCCTGCCTGCACCGACACAAAGCACGGGCCATTGCCGCTATGCCGGTAGCTGCCGTTCAGCCGCCCTTGCAGTAGTTGCCGCATGAAGACTGGACCGTCCGCAATGCCCGTCACGTCGCCAATCAGCACCTGGCCCATCCGGCAGGCAAGCGCCGGCGCATAATCGCGCACCTGGTACGTGTGCGGAAACACGATCTGCCCCGGGCTCTGGCCTTGGATGAGCTGATGCAAAGCCTTTGAATATCCATCCGCTGTATACGTTTTGAGCAGCGGATGCTCCACGCGCACGACTTTGCCAACAGATTTGGCCGCGGCCTCGGCAGCCAGCGCGTCGGTTTCGGCGCCGATGACCACTGCCGTGATCTCCTGCGCGGGCGCGAGCCTATGCGCTGCCGCCAGGGCTTCCCAACTCAAGCGGCTGACCTTCCCGCCGCTTTGCTCCAAAACCAAAAGAACGCTCATAGCACCCGCGCCTCCGTTTTCAGCTTTTCCACCAGCGCTGTTGCGGCCTCTTTCGCCGATCCGCCAAGCATCTGCGTTGACTTTTGTTTCTTCGGCGCAGAAATCTGTTCGAGCGTCGCCACCGGCGCAGCCTCCACGCCCAGTTCCGCAGCGTTCACCGCCCGCAGCTCCTTGGTTTTGGCGCGCTTGATGCCCATCAGCGTCGCATAGCGCAGCTTGTTCCCGCCCGATTGCATGGCCAGCACCGCGGGCAGCGGCATCTCGATGGACTGAAACCACCCCTCCTCAAGTTCCCGCTTCACCTTGAGGCCCGCATCGGTTTTCTCCACGTGCAAAATCAGCGTGGCATGCGGCAGCCCCAGCAGCTCTGCGAGAATCACGCCGGTCTGGCACAGTCCCAGGTCCTCCGACTGCAACCCGGTCAGCACCAGGTCAGGACTCTCCGGCTTGATGGCTTCGGCGAGCAATCGCGCCACACCCAGCGCATCGAAATTGCGAAGACCGCCGCCGGCGCCCGCGCCCAGGTCGTCGCACACAATATGGATGGCCCGGTCCGCGCCCTTGGCGAGAGCCTCGCGAATTGTTGAGCCGACTCGCTCCGGCCCCGCGCTCAGCACGATCACTTCGCCGCCGTGCTTTTCTTTCAACTGCAAAGCCTCTTCGAGCGCGTAAGCATCCGGCTCGTTCATGGCCCACTGAAGCTCACGCTCTTCAATCCATTTCCCGTCCGCCGCGATGCGCACAGGCGCATCGCGGTCAGGCACTTGCTTGATAGCTACAACGATCTTCATTCTTGCTCCTGTGTAGCGCCGGTCTCCAGACCGGCTGTACCGGCGGCGTCCTCGCCGCCGGTAGTCATGGACTATTACGTACCATCCTCCGGCAATCCTCTCGCCGCAATCTGCGCAATGTCCATCAACTCCGGCGCACTGTCGCCGCGCGCCGCGAGTGCATCCTGAAACATCGTATTGCAGAAGGGGCAGGCTGCGGCAACAACATCCGCGCCCGTTGCAACTAGTTCTTCAACACGCACGTGGCTCACGCGCTCTCCTGTTTCCTCACCAAGAAATGCCAGCCCTCCGCCGGCGCCGCAGCAAAAACTCCGCTCATGCGAGCGCGGCGCTTCCACCAACTCGCCGGCCAGCGCCGCCACCTGCCGCGGCTCGTCGTACACATTGCGATAGCGGCCCAAATAGCAGGGGTCGTGAAAGACAATTTTCTTTTCATCTCGGACAGAGGGCAGTTGCGAAGCGAAGCGCGCCAGGAATTCGCTGTGATGTTCCACTTCGGGCGGCGTGCCAAACTCCTTCCAATCCTCCTGAATGGTTCGCACGCAATGCGGACAGATGGTAATAATCTTCTTTACGCGATTCTGCGTCAGCGCCTCCAGGTTCGCCTCCGCCAGTTGCTGAAAGAGCAGATCGTTCCCCAGCCGCCGCACCGGATCGCCGGTGCATTTTTCTTTGCGCAACACGCCGAAGCTCGCGCCCAGATGCCGCATCACCCGTACCAGCGCCAGCACAATCTGGCGTCCGCGCGGATCGTACGCACCCATGCAGCCGAGCCACAGGCAATATTCCTGCGTCCCGTCGAAGATCGGCAGTGCGCTTTTCTCCACAAACTTGTCGCGCTCGGCTGCGCTCATGCCCAGCGCATTGCTTCCACGCTCCAAAGCCAGAAAAAGTTTGGATCCGTAATCGTTCTCCCACGTGCCTGTGTTCACCGCGCCGCGCCGCAGCCCCACCAGAATCGGCACATGCTCAATCCCCACCGGGCACTGGAATTCGCATGCTCCACAGGTCGTGCACTCGAACGCCGCCCGTTGCGATTCATACTTGCCGAGCAGCGCCTCCTCCGACTGCGGTCCGAACTCGTTCAGGTACCCGCGCAACCCCAGCACAATTTCCTTCGGGTTCAGTTCCTTGCCGGTCGCATTGGCCGGGCAATGTTCCATGCACCGCCCGCACTCCACGCACGAATACGCTTGCAAGCTAACCAGCCGCGTCAGATCTTTCCCCGCAACCAACCCGAAATCCTCATCGCCGCTCAGCGGAGGAATATGCGCAAAGCTGCCGCGCGAGAGGAACACGGTGAACGGGCTCAGCACCAGATGCAAATGCTTGGTATGCGGAATCAGCGGCAGAAACGCGAGCAACGTGATGGTGTGCACCCACCATAGCGCCTGCACCGCGCCACCCGGTGTCGTCACGAAAAACGCCGCCAGATACGTCGCCATCAGCGCGAAGATTAATAACGCAACCAGGCCCGAACCCCACGAGAGCTCGCCCAGCCATTTAGGCCGCACCAGAAAACGCCGAACAAGCAGCCCAAGAATCCCCACCGCGCAGCCGACGGCAAAGATCGCTGCAAAATCAAAGTACAGTCTTCCCACGCGTCCGGCAGGATCGAGGAAGCCAAGGCCAAAAACCACCGCGCAATGGTTCAGCGTAACCAGCCCGAAGACGCAAAACGACCAGAACACCAGGGCATGCGCCACCCCCGCAAGCGGCCGCTCGCGAATCACTCTCGCTTGCAGCAGCACCTCCCAGGCAAAGTCCCACACCCGTTTGCCGATTGGAAAGAGATGAAAATCCGGATCTTTCTTCGATTGCAGAATTCTTCCGAGGATCGGCCCGAAGCGCCTCCAGAAGAGCCAGGCGGAGGTAAACACGAGGGCGGTAAAGAGAAGCATCTCCGGGAGGGAGAAGAGAGTGGGTTCGGCCAGGATGGGTAAGGAGGGCGGCATAAGTGGACGATTGGCCAGCGAGGACCAAGATATAGGAGAAGGGTGGCAGCTGTCGCGGGCCTCAGGAAGTAGTCAGACGCGCCATTGGAAGCAGAGCTCGTAGTTGTCGGGGTCGCGGAAGAAAAGTTGCTTCATCCCGAAAGGGCGAACCATCGGGCCTCTGACCGTTATCCCGGCAGCCTGGAGGGATTGGGCGGCGGCGTCAAGGTCCTGGCAGCCGATGTAGATCTGTGTGTCGCCGTGGGCCGCGATGCGGACGGCGTCGAGCTCTGGCGGGCGGTGGCTGCGCTCGAACATGGTGTTAAGCATAAGGTTGGCATCGTTGCGGCGGAGCCAGACCCAGTCGATGTGTCCGTCGGGTTCGGGGTCGGAGCTCATGTGGATTTCGAAGCCGAGTACGTCTCGATAGAAGCCAAGCGACCTCGGCATATCGTATACGCTGAGCAGTGGGCAAAGGCCTTGCATGTCGAAAGGCATGGGGACCTCCTGGAGAAATTAGCAGCGCACAATCTTCGGCGAGTCGATGCCTTGCGTCGCGTTCCGCGTATCGATCACAAGCTGTGCCTGCTCCACAATCTGAGCATAATCGTAGCTGGAGTGGTCGGTCACAATCACCACCGCGTTGTACTGCTCTAAATGATCCATTGGGGCGCAGGTCATGTTCAAGTCGCACTTGCCTCTTCGCCGCGGCCTCGGCTCGCGCTCTTTCTCGAACGGATTCCCCCCACATTCGAGCGGCATCCGGGCTCGAGGCAGTGCATTTAGAGAGGCCGCTCACGAGCAAGCCCAGCCCTGCTCCGGCCCCATTGTGACAGGGCAATCGCATTTCAAGATATGGGAAGGTTTTGTCTTGAAAGGGCACGGCTTGAGCCGTGCCGTAGAAAGCTGCCCCAAAAATGCCTGGCCTTTAGGCTCTGAGGGATGAGGTTGGATCGAATAAAGAGCCCTCCGCGGCTAAAGCCGGGGCTGCTTTTGACATATCCATCGGCACGGCTCAAGCCGTGCCCTTTCAAAGCCAGTACCGTTCATGGTGCCAAATCCAAATGCGATTGCCCTGCCCCATTGTGATGAAGAACATTGACGAAGGTCGTTTCTATAGACGAAACTGTCAGCGTTTTCCTCAGAATCAGCTTTTCGTTCTGAACGCCAGGGTCATCCCTTCGTCCCGTTAGGCGCGGGAGGATAGTAGGCCCATGGCGGGTGTCGGCTGCGGTATGCCGCGGCGGACCCATTCGATTCATGCCGCAATCAGGCAGGAATCGGGCGAAAGCTTTGCTCTGCGTGAGTGATCGAGAGCGAGGTTTTTTGCCCTTTGCCTGATTCTCTGTCCTTTCAAAATACTTCGCCGGACGATTTCGCGCCGCATACTCCAGCCGAGCCGCCGCGCGCCGCATCCACTTCGTTGCGCGAGCTGGGTCAAGCGGTGTGGCGTCGCCGCCGCTTGATTGCCGTCATTGAAACGGCCCTGTTGCTCCTTTGCCTTCTCTATTGCCTCATCGCTCCCAATCAATACGAGGCCAATGCGCGCGTCGAGCTGCGCACCGCTCCGGCTTCTTCGCTCACCCTTGAAGCACAGCAGCCCTTCGCCGCGGCCTCAGTCCTCTCCGCGCCCATGGCGCTGGAAACTCTGGCCAGCGTTCTGCGCAGCGATCGGCTCGCCTGGCGCGTAATCGTCGGGCTCAAGCTTTACCAGCAAGAGGGCTTTCGGGGCCGCTTCCTCCAGCGCTTTCCCGATTTCAATCCCGACAAACCCACTCCCGGCGCAGAGGCCTGGCTTCTCGAGCACTTCTCATCGCGCCTGCACGTCGAAACCGTGCCCCACACACTCCTGATTGAGATCCGCTTCCGCACCCACGACGCCGTCTTGTCGGCCGCGGTCGTCAATGCGCTCATCCGCGCCTTCCAGGAGCAGGAGGCCGAATCGCAGATTCAGGCCACGGCGCAGGCATCCGGCTGGCTCAACGCCCAGCTTGCAGATCTGAAGGTCCGCGTCGATCGTGATCAGCAGCGCCTTGCCGATTTCGAGGCGCAACACGGCATTGTGAGCACGCCCGAGGTGCAGGCCAACGGGCAACCCGGTGAAACCGAGCATGCAGCGGCCTTGATGGAGATCGACGAGCTCAGCCGCCAGCTTGTTGCCGCCACCACCGACCGCATCCTCAGCGAAGCCGAGTATCGCGCCGCCTCGCAGGGCGATCCGGAGATGGTGATCGCCGCGAATCCGGGCTTGCAGGCGCAAAACGCCAACTTTGCCACCGCGCTGCTCGAACAGATTCACGCCCGCCGCAGCGACCTGGAGCAGGAACAGGCGCAACTCAGCGCCGAACACGGCCCCAGCTTTCCGCGCGTGGTTGAAATCGGACGTCAACTGAAGGATCTCGACCGGCAGAAACAGGCTGAAGACACGAAACTCGTCGCGCGCTTTCGCAGCAGTTGGCAAACCGCTCTCGACCGCGAGCAAATGGTGCGCAACAGCCTGCAACAGGTGACCGGCGAGGGTATCAAGCTGAACGAGGCAACCACGGAGTATGCCGTCATGCGTCAGGAAGCGAATGCCAGCCACGATCTCTATGTGCGCGTGCTCGAAAAATCCGAGGAAGCCGGCCTTGCCGCCGGCGTGCACAGCTCCAACATCTCGGTGGTCGATGCCGCCCGCCAGCCGGTCAAGCCCGTCGCACCCAATCCGCCGCTCTATCTCGCCATTACTTTTTTTGCAGGTCTTTGGATCGCCGTAGGAGCCGCGCTTCTCCGCGAGTCGCTCGCCAATCCCGCAAAACGCGCGGCTACAGCTCTGCTGGCATTGCTGGCTGCCGGCGCCTGTCTCCACGCCCAGGCGCCGTCGCCCAATACGTCGGGCCTGCCCAGCGGGGTCGTCAACATTCCGCAAACGCAGGAGAATCGCAGCCTTCCCAATCCCAAGGAAGCTCCCACGATTTGGAATAACGCCGGCTCAGCTGGGGCCCCGCCGGTTGCCGCCGCGCCATCCTCCTCAACCATGCCTGCGCCCATCGCTTCCGGCGACTTCCTCGACATCAGTGAGTACCACACGCCCGAATTTCATTCCTCGGTGCGCGTCTCCGCCGGAGGCACGGCCATGCTCCCCATGATCGGCGAAATCAACATCTCCGGCATGGACGAGCAGGCCGCCGCACATGCCATCGAAGCCGCGCTATTGGCCAGAGGCATGCTGCTGCATCCGCTGGTCTCGGTGCTGGTCACGTCCTACGTTGGGCAGGATGTGAGCGTTCTCGGCGAAGTGACTCATCCCGGCGTGTATCCCTTCACCTACCATCACCGCCTGCTGGACTTGATCTCCGCCGCCTCCGGTCTTTCGTCCAATGCTGGCCGCCTGGTAAATGTGTTTCATTCAAGCGACCCCAAGACTCCGCACCCGGTGATTCTTGATCCCAGCGGTACAGACACGGCGTCCGATCACAACCCCGAACTCACCCCCGGCGACACCGTACAGGTGAGTCGCGCTGGCCTGGTTTACGTGGTCGGCGACGTCATTCGTCCCGGCGGTTTTCCGGTCGATCCCGCGCAGGGCCTCACCGTTGTGCAGGCGCTCTCGTTGGCGTGGGGGCCATCGCTGAACGCCGCCGTCGGCCACGCCCTGCTCATCCGCGAGCAAAAAGGCGGCCGCACCATGATTGCCCTCAACCTCAGACGCATGCTGCACGGCCAGGATCCCGACCAGCCCATCCAGGATCGCGACATCCTCTACGTGCCGGATTCCTTCGCCAAGAACCTCGCGAACCGGACCATGGAATCCGCCATTCAATCCGCCATCGGCGTCACCATCTACTCTGCTCTTGTCTATTCACAAAGGTATTAGGCAATGCGACGAACCGCATGGATCCTGCTTCTCGTCCTGGCCTTCGCCATCCCGTGGGAGTACTCTCTCGATCTCGGCGAGCCGCTGGGCAATGTGGCGCGCATCGCCGGCCTGCTGGTGCTGCTCGCCGCTGTTCCTGCCGTCCTTCAAGACGGCCGCATGCGCACGCCTAACGCATTCTGCTGGATCACCCTCGCGCTCTATCTCTGGTTTTGCTCGACCTGTTTCTGGACCATCGATTCCGTAGTCACCCTGGAAAAACTCCGCGCCTACTTTCAGGAGATGATGATCGTCTGGCTGGTGTGGGAGTTCGCCGATACGCCCGCCGATCTCCGCAACCTGCTGCGCGCCACGGTAGCCGGCTCGTGCGTTCTCGCCGTGCTCACGCTGCTCGCCTTCCGCTCGCCAGAAGCCCTCGCGACCGGCCAGGTCCGCTTTGCAGCCTATGGCCAGGACCCCAACGAGGTGGCCCGTTTTCTCGATCTCGGCTTTCCGCTCGCCGCGCTCCTGGTGAACTGCGAGCGCCGCTGGCCCCTGCGCCTCATGGCCATCGTATTTCTGCCCCTCGGCGCCGTGGCTGTTTTGCTCACAGCATCCCGTAGTGGATTCCTTGCAGCTCTCGTGGCTCTCGCCGGCTCCCTGCTTGTTCTTGCCTTGGGTCACGCCCGCCGCGTCGCCGCCGCAGTCTTTGCGCTGCCGCCCTTTCTTGCCGCCCTATGGCTCGTTGTTCCCCGTGGAACGTTCGAGCGCCTCGCCACCATCCCCGAGCAGTTGCAGGGTGGCGACTTCAACCAGCGCGTCAACATCTGGTCGGCCGGCTGGCGCGCCTTTGTGCATGCGCCGCTCCTCGGCACCGGAGCTGGCTCCTTTGTCGCCGCCGCGCATCTCGCGCCCAGTGACACAGCGCACAACACGGTGCTTTCCATCCTGGTCGGCGGAGGGCTCTGCGCCTTGCTGCTGGCGTCGCTGCTTCTCGCCCTCGCCATTCGCGCCACGCTCCAAACCAGCGGCCCTCTGCGCCTCGCTCTGGCCACATGCCTGCTGGTCTGGGCGATCACTACGCTCATCGCAACGACCGAGGAGAACCGCACCACCTGGCTGCTCCTCGGCCTACTCCTTCTTGCCGCGCGCCTCGCCGCGGAAGACCCAAACGGTCTGGCCGCGTACTTCCGGTCCGCGCCGCGCGGTCCTTCGCGAAGTCCCCAAAAATCTCCAACTCAGCTAGCGGAGGTAAGATATCGCGTTACAGAATGAGGATTGATCGAATTCATTGAGCGGTTGAATTCTTAGAACGATCGAAACCGCAAGCCTCAGGCTTGTCATCCTGAGCGGAGTTTGCCGGCTTCTTGCGGCAAACGGAGTCGAAGGATCTGCGGTTGCTTTTCGGGTGTTAGCGATGAGAGAGAATTTCGAGGTGTGATCTACGCCATGCACGAGGGCAGTTATTCCACCTACATCATGGCCAGCCGAAGTCACACGCTTTACATCGGCGTCACCGGTGTTCTGCACAAACGCATATTCGAGCACAAATGGAAAGAACACGATGGCTTCACGGCGAAATACAACTGCGATCGGCTAGTCTGGTTTGAGAACTATCAAGATGTCACGATGTCGATAAACCGCGAAAAACGGTTGAAGGGCTGGCGGCGGGAGAAGAAGATTGCCTTGATCGAAGGGACGAACCCAGCGTGGATCGATTTAAGTAAGGACTGGTACGATGTTGAGCCTGCCGACTTAAAACGTGCGACAGACCGAATGGACGCGTAGATGCGGACATCCAGAAGAGCAACCGCAGATCCTTCGACGCACCCGCTGCGCGAGCTTGCTCAGGATGACAAGGGCAAGGATTAAGGTTGAGATGAGGTTCATACCAGGCGAAGACTCTACTAGTGTCCCGAGTCTGAAGTTCGCATCGCTATGATTTGTCATCCTGAGCGAAGTTTGCCGCGCTTTTTGCGGCAAACGTAGTCGAAGGATCTGCGGTTGTTCTTCAACGAACCTCAGGCTCACCTCACTGGGAGGAAGGAACAAGGCGATGATGTACAACCCGGCGAGCCCAGGCGAGCTTCTGCGGGAGTTTCTCGGCAAGACAACAGCCACGGAACGAGCGCGCCAGATCGGCACCGCGCGCGCCACTGTTTCGCGCATTCTCAATGGGCGCACCGCAATTACCGTCGACCTGAGTATTCGCCTGGGGCAGGCACTCGGACTTTCACCCGACTTCTTCTCGAAAGCTCAACTCCAATACGATCTATGGACCGAGCTGCAAAAGAGGCGGCCCAAAATCAAACGATTGGCCACATAAGACATGCCCCCCTTGTTCCGGAGTGAATCTAGCAATGAAACTGAAGTGGAAGATCGGAATCGCGGTTCCCATGGCAGAGCTCATCATCACTGTCGCCTGCTGGCTCTCGTTGGCTAGCTTTCGAGAATGGGTCCGAGATTGGATTTATTTCGCAAGGGTGGAGACCAGACTTATGCTCCATCCGCCACCGCCCCGCTGCAAGATGAGACAGGCGGAGTTTAATTCTCAGGCAGATCGTTTGGGAGCAAATGCAAAGAAATTGCTAAAGATGGGAACGAAGAAAAGGGAAGTGGTTCAATTCTTTGAGTCCGAAAACATTCCCGTCACCTTTGAACCACTCGACCAGGGATACGAAGCGGTCGGCACGATCTACCTGGCAGGTGACGCTGCATGTTTCAGCCTCGCCTGCGGTGACGATGCTGCATCGATTGGTGTTCGAGTCGATGTCGACGAAGAAGGAACCGTCATCTCAGCCCCAGTCGTTGTTGGACCAATGTACACAGATTGTTTGTAGTCTTTATCCCGGATTTGCCGTTGGAATTGCCTTATGCCGACGGTTTTGCACCAAACAAAAAGAGCCGCCGAGCTTATCAAGGCAGACGGCATCCACCGCAGCGTCCTCCACGCCGCCCTCTCTGTGGGCGCGGCGGGCATCTTCGTCAAGCTCATCGCCACCGCGAAGGAGATCGGCGTCGCCTCAGTCTATGGCCGCTCCGACGCCATGGATGCATTTCTCGCCGCGGCGCTCATTCCCAGCCTGCTCGTCAACCTCATCTCGGAATCGATGAACCAGGCTCTCGTCCCCACTCTGGTGCGGGTGAGGGAACAGGAGGGCCGTGATCGCGCCCAGCAACTGCTTTCGAGCTCCATGCTCTGGATGTGCATTTTTCTCAGTGTCGCGTCCGCCCTGATGGCGATTCTCGCCCACGGCTTCTTTCCGCTCATCGCCTCCAACTTTCCGCCCGCTAAGCTCGCGCTTTCCATCCACCTCTTCTACGGCCTCTTGCCCATCGTCCTCCTCACCGGCATCGCCACCAACTGCACTGCGATTCTCAACACGCTCGATCGCTTCGCCCTCCCCGCTCTGGCGCCGGCAGTCATCTCCATCTCGATCCTCGCCGGCGCGTTGCTCCTCGGCAGCAGCTTCGGCATCTGGGCCATGGTCTATGCCACTTTGGCCGGCTCGCTGCTGCACGTCATCATCGTCGCGGGCATGATGGAAGCCCACGGCTATCCCTTTCGCCTGCGCTGGCATGGCATGACGGAAGCCATGCGCGAAGTCGCCGGGCAATATGGTCCGGTATTGCTCAGCAGCGTGGTGGCCTCAGGCGGCCTGCTCGTCGATCAGTCCATGGCCGCCATGCTGCCCGCGGGCAGCGTCTCCGCGCTGGTCTACGCTAATCGCTTCGTCAGTGTGGTGCTCACATTGCTGGCAGGAGCGGTTTCCACCGCCATCGTGCCCCACTTCTCGCGCATGATCGCCCACCGCAATTGGGCCGAGTGCCGCCACACTCTCCGCACCTGGGTTGGGCTTACTGCGCTGGTCTCGATTCCCATCGCTGTCCTCCTCATCGCCGGCGCTCGTCCGCTCGTCCGCATCGCCTACCAGCATGGCCGCTTCGGTCCCATCGACACTGCGATCGTCGCCTCCGTGCTTGCCATGTACGCGGTCCAAATTCCGTTCTTCGTCACTAGCCGTGTCTACTACCGCTATATCGTCGCCATGCGCCGCACCGATCTGGTCCTTTACTGCGGCATCCTCAACCTCGGCCTCGATATTGTGCTCAATCTCGTTCTCATGCACTGGTTTGGCGTGGCAGGAATCGCCTTGGCCACTTCGCTCTGGACCGTCAGCACATTCTTTTATCTCTGGTACTGGAGCCGAAAGCTCCTGGCGCGCGCCATCGCGCAGGAAGCAGCCGCATGATTCTCTCTCCCGCGCAATACCTGCTCCGCATCGACGATCTCTGCCCCACCGTCTCTGCCGAGCGTTGGCAGCAGTTCCAATCGCTGATCGAAGAGTTCCGCCTGCATCCTATTCTGGCCGTTGTTCCCGATAATCGGGACCCGGAGTTGCAGGTTTCTCCGCCCGATCCGGCCTTCTGGGATGGCATGCGAGCTTTAGAAGCCGCAGGAGCTGCGATTGGCCTCCACGGCTACCAACATCTGTGCGCAACCCGCGGCCGCAGCCTGGTCGATCTGCATCGCATATCGGAATTCGCAGGCATTCCGGCTGCAACGCAGCACGCATGGATCGGCGAAGGCATCGGCATCTTGCGTGGCCACGGCCTCAATCCAAACGTCTGGATCGCTCCCCGCCACGGCTTCGATCGCAACACGCTTGCGGCTTTGCGGGAGGAGGGAATTCTCCTTTTGTCCGACGGCTTTGCGCGCGTCCCGTTCCTTCAGGGCGGCTTGACCTGGATTCCGCAGCAGCTCTGGGCTCCGGTCGAGAAAGAGCGCGGCCTCTGGACCATCTGCGTTCACCCGAACACCGCGCGCGATGCGGAGATCGTGGTCCTGCGTCGTTTCCTCGCCGTTCACGCGGCGCAATTCACTTCTCTCGATCGTGTGATCTTCCGTTTTGACCCTGCCACCTTGACCCTTGCCGAGCGCATTCACGCTGTATGTGCGCTGCGGCGCCTGAAGATCTCCCATGCCGCTGGGCCGATTCGCAAGTTGGCGTGCTTCCGCTCCAACAACTCGGCATAGAGCCGTTCCCAGCGGTCCAGTACCGCTTCTAGGCTGAAGTGCTCAGCCACGTGGCTCCGCGCCCGCTCTCCCATCGCGAGCCGCGCATCGGCGGGCATGCGCATCAGTTTCATCATCGTCTTCGCCAGCTCCTGCGCATCGCCCGCAGGCGCAAGCCAGCCCGTCTCCCCATCTACAACCACCTCGCGCGTCCCGGGAACATCCGTAGCCACAACCGGTACCCCGCAAGCACCCGCCTCCAGCAGAACCATGGGCAGTCCCTCGTAGCGCGACGAGAGAACAAATCCGTCTGCGGCGCGCATCCAGCGCAGCACGTCAGGTTCGAAGCCCGCAAAACGCACGCGCTGTCTCAGGCCCAGCCATTCGGCGAGTTCCGTCAGTCGGTCCTTCCGTGGTCCTGCGCCTAAAACCAGCAGCCGCGCCCGTTCCGGTATTCGCGTCATCGCCCGCAGCAGGCTGGGGTAATCCTTTACCGCTTCCAGACGGCCCACGGCGAGCCATAAAAACTCGTCGCCGATTCCGAGTTCGGCTCGTGCCTGGGCGCGCACTTGCGCGTCGGGCTGCCAGAGATCCACGTCAATGCCGTTCCAAATCACCGAGAGATTGCTCTCGCTCACCATTCCGGCGGCCAGATGCGACGCGGCCGTCGCCTCGCTCACGGCCGTCACGTGATCGGGCAGCCGGCGGCTGCAGGCGTAGCCGAAATGCCGTCCCGTCCCGCCCGTTGCGGAACTGTGCAAAGTGTCTACCACCAGCGGAACCCGCGCTGCCAAGCGCGACCAGCGAGCCAGCCATGCGGCGTGCGGCAGGTGCGCGTGCAGCACGTCGGGCTGTTCGCGGCGAAGCCAGTTATGGAAGCGCAACCATCCCCGGGGGTCGGCAAGCCCTTTGCGCATCTGCAGGCTAAGGAACGCGACGCCGGCATGCGTCAATTCCTTAGCCGCTGCGCCGCCCGTACCTGAAAGCGCCACCATAGTCACTCGCCAATTGCGCCTCAGCAACCCCTTGGCCAGCGATATGGCCTGTTGCTCGGCGCCGCCCAACCGGTCGATACCGGGAATCATCATCGCTGCGTGGTTCATCGCTGCCTCCTCACGTGCGCTCCGATCAGTTCCTCATACGCGCTCATTGCCTCTTCAAAATTGAATTGATCCACCACGCGCAGCTTGTGAAGGGCAATCGCATGCCGATCGTCACGTTTTAGAAGACCTGGAACCACCGCAACCGCCGCCGTACACAGAGCGGCAATCAAAAACGAAACCGCAAGCAGCGGAAGCGTCAGAACAACCAGCAAGAAAGAAAGTGCAAAACGCAAGCAACTACGAAGCATAGATCCCCCTGCGACTTCGATGATTCGTCGCTGTTCAGAAACAGGCGTAGGGGCGAAGGTGAACGACTTCACGATGATTTTGGCCGGACGCTGCTCAACAGAAGCGTGCTCGCTTCAACGAGCGCCTCATCTTTGGCGTTGCGATAGACCTTTACCGTGAAAGTATTTGCCGGGAGAAAGTTCGACAACGGGAGGCGATGCTCTATGGAATCAAAACCGGTGTATCAATGGCCCGGCATGCCCGATCCATCGCTGACGAAACCAACCCCCTGTGAACAACACAGGAGTGACCCAGGTAGCGGGCCATTTTTAGGGTGGAAACTGTACTGCTAGGAAACATCGGTCTCAAAAAAATGTCAACAAGTAAAATGGGCACGGGATAAATAGGCTGTTGAAAACTTGTTGATAACTTCAGATCGTGAGACTGCGAAGTGCTCAGTGGTGCGCAGTGCACCAACTCTCATGCGTTCGGCAGCGCTGCCGCCGCAAAGAACCCGTGGCGAAAACGGGCTCCCGGTGGGAGTTCTTCAAGAGCCTTCTCCAGGGCGTTGGTGAGGGCGCTCGCAGAAATATCCGCCGCCAACCACGCGCCCGGCCTGCCCGTGAGCAGATCTACCACTCCGCCTGACGCCGGTGTGGACACCAGCGGCAGGCCCGCCGCGGCGGCCTCCAACAACGCGTTGGGCATGCCTTCGTAGCGCGACGGCAACACGAACAGCGTGGCTCCCTTGAAAAATGTATAAGGAGGATCCACCTGTTCCGCAAAGCAGACCGCGGTCTCGATTTCCAGAGAACGGCAAAGCGACTTGAGCGCCGTCTCTTCACGGCCCGACCCCACCAGAATCAGGTCGGCCACCGGAAACCGCTTGCGCAGTGCAGCGAATGCCTCAAGCAGCAGATCGAAGCCTTTCTCCCGCGATAGTCTTCCGACGGCCAGCAAGTGGGGACCGGGGCCGTTCCATGCCAATGGGGCGTCCCGCGCGGCCAGAATTCCTTCCAGATCGACGGGATTCGGCAGCACCGCGATTTGCTCATGCGGAACTCCTGTCTCGCGCGCCAGATCCTCGGCCATGGCGCGGGATTGGCAGATCACGCGATCAGCTCGCCGATAGAGCAACCGGTAGAGCAAGCGTGTATAGCGTGGCACGCCGCCATGCGCCAGGCCGGCAGAGACTGTCCCGTTCTGCCGCACCAGTACGCGCGTCCCTGCCGGAAAAAACGGTCGCAGCAGGAGCGCCAGAAAACTGATCTCCGGTGCACTCGACAAAATCACTTCCGGCCGCAGCCGCCACACCAGCCGCAGCAGGCGCAGCGTCGCGGCGCGCGCGCGCCCGGGGCCGAGGGCATGGACCTTTACCCCGGGCGGCACTGCGTCCGCCTCGGGATCGCCGGCCCGGACCAGCCCCAGATGGACCTCAAACCTTTCACGCGACAGCCCGCGCGCCACCAGCAGCATCACATGCTGTGCGCCGCCGCCGCCGATGTCGGGAGTCAGCAGAAG
>JARLFZ010000084.1 GCA_031296305.1 Occallatibacter sp.
ATACCGCCCAGCTTGAACTTGCCCAGGGTGCGGTTCTGCGCCGCCATGGGCCGCTCGCCTTGCAGCACGTGGACTTCGACTTCGGTCTGACTGTCGGCCGCCGTCGAGAAGGTCTCCGTCTTCTTGGTCGGGATGGTGGTGTTGCGCGGGATCATGGTCGTGGCCACACCGCCCAGTGTTTCAATGGACAAGGTCAGCGGCGTCACGTCGAGCAGCAACAGATCCTTCACGTCGCCCGAAAGCACGCCCGCCTGCACGGCTGCGCCAATGGCAACCACTTCATCGGGATTGACGCCGCGATGCGGCTCGCGCCCGAAAAGCGTCTTCACCAGCTCCTGAATCTTGGGCATGCGCGTCTGTCCGCCCACCAAGACGACTTCGTCGATCTGGCTGATGGTGATGCCGGCATCGGAAAGAGCCTTCTTGCAGGGCTCGATCGAGCGATTGATCAGGTCTTCAACCAACTGCTCCAGCTTGGCGCGGGTAAGCTTGCGCACCAGGTGCTTGGGGCCCGAAGCGTCGGCGGTAATAAACGGCAAATTGATCTCGGTTTCGACGGTGGTCGAGAGCTCGATCTTGGCCTTTTCCGCGGCATCTTTCAGGCGCTGCAAAGCCATTTCGTTGCCCTTCGAAGTGAGATCGAGACCGTGCTCCTGCTTGAACTCGGCGGTGAGCCAGTCCACGATACGCTGGTCGAGGTTGTCGCCGCCCAGGTGGGTGTCGCCATTGGTCGACTTGACTTCGATCACGCCCTCGCCGACTTCGAGAATCGAAATGTCGAAGGTGCCGCCGCCAAAGTCGTAAACGGCGATGGTTTCGTCCTTCTTCTTGTCGAGTCCATAGGCCAGCGCGGCCGCGGTGGGCTCGTTGACGATGCGCTTAACGTCGAGGCCGGCGATCTTGCCTGCATCCTTGGTGGCCTGGCGCTGCGCGTCATTGAAGTAAGCCGGAACGGTGATCACGGCTTCCGTGACGGTCTCGCCCAGATAGGCCTCGGCGCTCTTCTTGAGCTTTTGCAGGATCATGGCGGAGATTTCGGGCGGAGTGTACTCCTTGCCCTGGGCGATGACCCCCACGTGGTCGCCCTGCTGGATGACCTTGAAGGGGACCATCTTCATCTCGTCCGATACCTCGTTGTAGCGGCGGCCCATGAAACGCTTGATGGAGAAGACGGTATTTTCGGGGTTGGTAATGGCCTGGCGCTTCGCCACCTGACCCACCAGTCGTTCCCCGCTCTTGGTGAATGCAACGATCGAGGGGGTAGTGCGCGCACCCTCCTCATTTGGAATGACTTTTGGCTCGCCGCCTTCCATAACGGCGACGCATGAATTGGTAGTTCCGAGATCGATTCCGATGATTTTAGCCATGTGGTTCCTGCCTTTAGAGAAGATCCTGACAAGGCAGGATCTCAGATTGAGTGTCTTACTGTCAACTAATATGATGCTAATTTCCTCATCGGGGATTCGGGTTTTGACGCTTTTTTCAGGTCTTATCGCCCTGCCTCCGAATTGGGAAGGGCCGGCTGGGATGGGCTCACCTAACCCCCTCTTCTCAAGCCCGTTAACACTCCTTTAATATGGACGGATTGTCAGGAGACAGTTCATGGGCAGTCTGAATGGCGCTTTAGCCGCGCCCGGATTTAGGTCATTCCGTCGATTTCGAGAATGGCCAAAGATCCGCCGGGCCGCGGATAAGATTCGCATTCGCCTGTGGATTCGTTATCCCGTTTTTCTGCTCTTCATGGAAGGGCTCTCTCGAATTCTGAGCCGCCGCAGTGGTTTGTCTCCCCTTCATGCCCAGCTCCGATTTGAGGCGCCCCTGCTGCTTGCGCTTTACTGGGCCTTCGGCTTCGCGCTCCGCCGGGGAAAACTGTCAGCCATTGTCGCTGCCCTGCCCTTGGCCATGTCCTATGTCGCCTGCGATGTCTATTTCGTCGCCTACGGAGACGTTCTGCGGGTCATCGACATCAGGAACCTGCCTGAGCTCTTTAAGGTGCTGCATATCGAGGGGACAGCGGCGTTGTTGTTCGCCCTCGCGCTGCCGCTCGTTCTGCTGCTCGCTTTTGTCGACTATCGCCGCTACGGTCGCGCCCTCACCGTGGCCGCAATGCTGACGCTGGGAGCTGCGGCGGTGGAGTTTTTCCCGCATGCAGTCGTCAAGGGGCTTGTCCTGGCGGGAGTGGAGCAGATGGACTTCTCCGATGCGGGATGCCTCGACGACAACGGCCGGATGACGGTGATCGCCTATTTCGAGGCGGCACGGAGGGTAGCCATCGCGCAGACTATCGCGTACCGCAAACGCGCCGAGGACGACCCGCGGATTCCCGCTACCGCCGATTTCATCCGTACCAACGGAAATCGCCACAACGTATACCTGGTTGTGCTTGAGAGTTGGCTGGACCCCACTCTCTTTCGCGGCGTCACATTTTCCAAAGACCCGCGGCATCCCGATTTTGCACAGTTGGCTGGTGACGGCCAGGGGTTTTCCATCTCCCCCGTCTTCGGCGGCCAGACCGCCCAGGCGGAGTTCGAGGCGCTCTGCAGCGTGCCCGCTTTGTCGCAACTTTCCTTTATTGAGTTCAACAGTTTTACCGGGCATCCGGCAGGTTGCATGCCTGCCATCCTGCGCCAGGCCGGTTACACAACTTACGCCAGCAACGCGTATATGCCTAACTACTTCAACACCATCAAGGCCTATACCGGAATCGGATTCGATAACATCTACTTCGCGCGTGAATTAGCCCCCAATCGCGAGACTTATTTGACCACGCAGAACGTATCGGAGGACGAGGATTTCTTGTTTGACGGCGATCTGTTCGACCAGAATCTTGCCTTTGTCGCGCGCACGCTCAAGCAGCATCCGGGGCAGCCGATCCTCAACTACGTGCTCACCATCTACGGTCATGAGCCCCACGATATCGACACCGATCGGCGGCCTCTGGTGCTCTCGATGAATGCACCGCAGGACGACCAGCAGTTATTGCGCGCCGCCAATCAGTATTGGTACCGCACCCAGGCCATCGCGGCCTATGTTCGCGGCCTCATCAAGCTCGATCCAAACAGCCTGATCATCTTGGTGTCCGACCACGTACCGCCGCTCGACCGGGGAATCGACAGTTACAAGAACTTTCGCTATCTCGATAACGTCGACAACAGCATCCATATGAACCGCATCCTCGTCGTCGAAAACGGCAAGGTGGTCCGCCACGAGACCATCCACCATTACCAGGTGCCCACGCTGATTTACAACTACCTTACTGAAGAAAAATTCTGCGCCCAGCACAACTGCGATCCCGCGGCCGGCGAGCGCAAGGACCAATACCTGCTGCTGATGTCGCGCGCCGCCAGTCCCATGTAACTCGCCATTGAACGCGTCAAGCACATCTCAGGTAGCGCCGGCCTCCCGGCCGGCTGTCGCGTGGACCTCCCGGTCCACGTCGCACTCTACCCAAATGTGAAAAATGCTCTAATCCTGCTTGCCGGGTGCCCCACCTTCGGCGGGCAGCCGGAACGCGTGACCGGCAAGAGCGACTACACAATAGCTATACCCATCGCATCCGTGCCCCATCCATTTCGCGCTTTTCGCGAAATGGGTGGGAAAGCAAGAGCCTGGGTACACCTATCTTGGAACTGGCATAATGTGGCGAGTGAGTGACTACTTTCCCACCGCAGTCAGCGCCGCAGCCAAAACCTCTTCCGGCTCGGGGCGGACGCGGAAATCGGCGTGGGCCTGGGCATAGACGACACGTCCGGCGGGACTGAGAACGTAGGTGGCGGGAAGGATGAGCCGCCAGGAGTCGTCGCCGTTCACGAACGGAATATTAACGAGAATCGACCGGTAATAATCGCGGTGGTAATCGGGGATGGTGTACGCCAGTCCGAATTGCGCCGCGATCGCGCAGCCGGGGTCGGCGAGCACGGGGAATGGCAGTCCGTGCTGGCCCACCATGAAGTCGCTCTGGCGCTGGGTTTGCGGGCTTATGGCAGCCAGCAGCACGCCGGCCTCGCGCAGCCGTGGGTAGAGGTCGCGCCAGGCCTCGATTTCCGTGATGCAGTAGGGGCACCAGCGGCCGCGGAAGAAGTTGAGAACGAGCGGCCCGAGGGCGAGCAGGTCGGCGGAGCGCACCGGCCGGCCGGAGGCGTCGTTGAGGGTGAACTCCGGAGCCATGGCCCCGACGGGCAGGATTTTTTCTTCGATGCCGGAGTCAAAGAGCTCGCGCACGGCGCGCTCATTGATGGCCATGCGCTCGGCCTGCACCAACTTGCGCGTGTTCGCGGTGATCTCGTCGAGTTGGTCCTGGAGGGTCGTGGTAGTCACGGTTGATTCCCGAAACAAAAAGAGGCAAATTCAAAAGCCTGCCCTTTTGCAGCCACATGGATCAGCCGTATGCCTCGTTTTTGGAATTGTTCTTGCCTCTTTTGCAGCTTCGTCAGCATGATTGGATGCGATGCTCCCTGGCTACTGACGATAAGCGCGCCAATCTTCCCAGAGCAAAGCTTATGGGATTGCCAGACGGAAACCGTCTGCTCAATCTGTTCGACGGCGGCGATCACCTTTCCACCCTTCAGCTCAACTACGACATCGACTAAGCCAGGCTTGCACACGATAAAGTCGGCAACCTTTTGATCTGGCTCGAAGAAGCAGTCGATACAGCCGGCTCGTCCCTTTCGGCAGCGTTTATCCGCATGAACGAACAGTACTCTCTCACCGTCGGGGTTGTTAAAGGTTACTGCCTTTCCGCTTTCAGTCGGGGTCGTAATTCTGGAGCCGGTCTTCCACTCAAAGCACGGTCCGGCGCTAGTCGCCATACTGAATCTCCAGCAACTGGCCAAATTCTTCGCTGATCTTTTCCGAAATGTCGTCGAGGGTGTCTCCGTTGATCATCTTGGTTTCGTCATCCATGATGGAATGGAGAGCCCCGTCTTTGCCGTCAAAAGCGTATGCGGCAAAGTCACCTGGCTTTATCCAGTACTGGCTCGGAATAATCTGTTCGACTTCTGCTGCTTTGCCTGGTCGTTCTGAGGCGATGGATCCGGCCTTGATCAGGTCATTGAAAGCTGTGAGGATGTAGGGGCTGTGGGTGGGGATGATCCAGTCAAAGTCTAGGATTGGATCATTCGCTAGCCAAGCGAATAGTCGAATCAACCGGTATTGGGCTTTTGGAAATATGTGTGCCTCCGGTTCCTCTAAGTACACGAGCGGATTGTGCTCGCTAATTTCGGCTATGGGAGAGATCCTTGCCGCATCAGCACGAGCATAGACGTGCTCCTGAAAGCATGCCAACTGATCTACTACATTGAACATCGGCAGTAGCTCAAGCGTTCCAGAAGACTGGACAGAAAGTGGCAAATTACGTCCATCGTCGGATAGAAAATAAGGTTTTCCGTTCTTCATGCTGACTATTCCGCCAGCAATTTGATACATTTCTTCTTCAACTTCTTGAATGATGCCGCGGCCTGTTGTTAGGTTCCCAGCCTTCCACCTTGGATCCCAGGCAATTAACCCGGCAAATCGCCTCGTAATTTGGTCTATATCCGGGTTTTGCAGGGCGACAATCGATGTGGCGGCGTCAGAAAAAAGAGATCTTCCAGACGGAATATAGGTACTGGACTGAGTGCGTTTTCTGCTGAGCAGCAGGCCGATTTCGACGAAGAGATTTTGCCGCAATTCATCACGCGATATGTTTACATTTGGAAATTGCTTGGCGGGATTCGCGGCGAGCGCGCTGTAGAGGTTCTTGAAACCATTACTAAAGGAGTAATCAATCTCTGAGGTTAAGAGGGTTCCAGCACCACGAAGCTGAATCGAATACTCGTGCGATGTAAAGGAAACTGAAGTGTTGTCGATAGGCCAACTGGTTTCATCTGTCAGAAACCGCTTCCTGAATTCCCTGTTTACCGTTTGCAGAAACTCGTCCCACTTATTCCTATCGAGTAAGGATTCAACTGCGATCCCCGGGATTTCTCCGCCGAGAAAGTATGCTAATTTGCATAGCAAACTTTTCCCGCTGGCCTGGGGGCCGATGAGAACGGTGATTTTCCCGAACTCCAGCTTCGCATCTTTGATGACGGAGAAGTTTTTGACGGTGAGGGTGCGCACCGGGCGGGTCTTGTTCCCGTTGTCAGGCATGACGTCCTCCCTCTTGCGACAATTCTACCTTCCGAACCGTTGCTTGCCGCCCATCCCCGCCATGCCGCCGCGCATCATGCTCTTTGCCATGCCCATTCTGCCGACCTGTTTGAACATTTTGGCCATCTGCGCGTACTGGCGCAGGAGCTGATTCACGTCCTGCACGCTGGTGCCGCTGCCGGCGGCGATGCGCTTGCGCCGCGTGCCGGAGATGATCTCGTGATTGCGGCGCTCTTTGGGCGTCATGGAGTCGATGATGGCCTCGGTGCGCGTGAACTGCTTCTCGTCGATCTGCCCCGCCGCCTCCTTCATGCCCGCAAAGGGGCCGACCGATGGCATCATCTTCAAAATGCTCTCCATCGACCCGAGCTTCTTGATCTGGCGCAACTGATCGCGGAAATCTTCGAGCGAAAAGCCGTCGCCGAGTAGCGCCTTCTTGGCCAGCTCCTCGGATTTCTTGCGGTCGAGTGTGGACTCGGCCTTCTCGATGAGCGAGAGCATGTCGCCCATGCCCAGAATGCGGCCCACAATGCGATCGGGATGGAACGGCTCAAAGGCGTCCGGCTTTTCGCCCACGCCGATGAACTTGATGGGCTGGCCGGTGACGTGGCGAATCGACAGCGCCGCGCCACCGCGTGCGTCGCCGTCCATTTTGGTCAACACCACGCCCGTCAGTCCAAGGCGCGCATGAAAATCCTGCGCGGAGTTCACAGCGTCCTGGCCGGTCATGGCGTCGGCGATGAAGAGAATCTCCTGCGGCGCGAGGAGTTTTTTCAGGCTCTCCATCTCGACCATCAGTTCCTGGTCCACGTGCAGGCGGCCGGCGGTATCGACGATCAACGTGTCGCAACCCATGATGACGGCCTCGCGACGGGCTTCTTTGGCCAGGCGCTCTACCAGTGCTGATCCCGCAGGCTCGCCCTTCAGATCGCCCTCATACAATCGTGCCTCAACGGACTTGGCGACGACTTTGAGCTGCTCGCGCGCGGCGGGGCGGTAGACGTCGACCGAGACCAGCATGGGCCGGTGGCCACCCTTCTTGAGCCACGCGGCCAGCTTGCCGGATGTCGTGGTTTTGCCGGAGCCCTGCAATCCGGCCATCAAAATCACGGTCGGCGGCTTGGAAGCGAAGTTGAAGCGCGCGGTGTCTTTGCCCAGCAGCGCCACCAGTTCGTCGCGCACGATCTTGACCACCTGCTCGGAGGGCGAGAGCGCGGTGAGCACTTCGCTGCCGACGGCCTTGGCGCGGATGTGTTCGATCAGGTCGGTAACTACCTTGAGGTTGACGTCGGCCTCGAGCAGAGCGACGCGAATCTCGCGCAGAGCTTCGGCAATGTTTTCTTCAGTGAGCGTGCCCTGGCCGCGAAGGCTTTTGAAGACGCGCTGCAGTTTATCGGAAAGATTCTCAAACATAGGTCCCTTTCAGTGTATCGGATGGGAGATTGCGACTATGGAATGCCCGCTCCACCATTGCGGCAAAAAGAATGCTGTGAGGCCCTCGGCGGCGCGTTTCGTTCCGGCACCGAAAAACAAATGGCGGACAAGCACGGCAGCGGGTATACTTGGGCAACCTTTCCCCGTCCAATTCGCTCCCCGGCGCATTGACTCGCCCAGGTAAAGATGACCTTGGCACTCACGAACCAAAACCAAAGAACAATGAAAGAGACCTGCATGAAAAGTCTTACAAGTGCGATCGTTATGGTGTTGTTCGTTGCAGCTACCGCGTGCAAGGGAGCGCCTTCAAATCTCCTGATCGGAACCTGGGTTCTGGACAGGAGCGGCGTGGCCCCCAGCCCGTACTGCCAGGAACCGATGTCGTTCGGCGAGAAGTCTCGCACAATGCCCGATGTCAACGGCAAAACGAACACCATCCCGGTAACGTATGTGGCGGGAGAGAGCACGACCTTTCCTACCGTGGTCTATGTGATGACCGACGCTGGGATTGAATACCACACGACGTTCCGGTTCCTGAGCAAAGACAGGATGATTCTGGATACCGCCTTGCAGTGCCCTTACTTAAGAAAGTAGAGCGGCGCGCATTGGATCTGGGTACAGCAATTCTAGAGTCGCTGTAAACTGAACCCGAGGAGTGGGTGATGGCGGACGGTCGCGAAGAGCGCGAGGAAGAGAAAAAGCGGCGCGAAGAGGAAGAGCGTAAGGATCAGGAAGACCGGCTCGACCGGGGACGTCGGAACGACGGCGAACCAGAGCGGGGCGGGTCGTGAACTGGCGGCGTGGACCCTTCGACCGCGCTCAGGGCGGGCTGTGCCAGTACAGCCGGTCGGGAGACCGGCGCTACTCCTTGCACATCCACTCAATGATCGGACCCCAGTAGGAGATGTGCGGCTTGCTGAAGGGCTGATTGTGGGTGGTATTGGGAACGAGGACGACCTCGGCGCGCGGCTCGCACCAGCCGGCAAGCTCGTGCGCCATCGCAACGGGGAATAGACGGTCTTTTTCGCCATGAACGATAAGAACCGGGAGCCTGCACTCCGCGAGCCGCTGCTGCGCATGCCAGATGGGCGGGACGAGGCGGGCAAGCGGACGAGGGATCCCGACGGAGACAGCCGCGTTGCGGAAAGACGTGAAGGCTTCGCAGAGAATGAGGCGCTGGGCGTCGAGCCGATCAATGATTGCCGTGACTACGCCGCTACCCAGCGAGAAGCCGAGTACAGAGAGGGGCAATGAAGGAGTAAGTTCTTTGAGCGCGGCGAAGGCAGCGACCGCGTCTAGCTCGAACTGCTCCCAATGCGGCCGGCCGGTGCTTTTGCCATAACCGGAGTAGTCAAAGACCAGCGAGGCGACGCCGTTGGCGGCGAGAAGTTGCTGCACCCCGAACCACTGTTCCACGCTTTCGCCGATCCCATGACAAAGCAGCACCGCACCCCGCGCGGGAATGGCCGCGGGTTCCACAAAAACGGCATCAAGAACATGAGAGGGGAGATGGGCCGCGCTCGGAAAACTGTGGCGCGAAACACGCTCGTGGATTCCCGCGGGGACACGGCCGCGCTTTGTCCGGCCCAGCGCGCGGTCGCGGAGAATCAAAAACCGGCTGACGCACGAGATCGTATACGAAAACGCGGCGCGGTGCGCCCGGTTTGGCGAATTGCCCGGCGCGCGTTCCCCGCCCGCCTGCGATTTCTTCGCGCCCATTCGTCGCTCCGCTTCTTCCGTCACTGCGTTGGCGCAATAAGGTATTGCTCGAGCTTGCCGTCGGGATAAGTGTAGGTCGTGAGTTCCAGCTTGCGACCGGGGTAAATAATCTCGAACGCGCGAAAGGTCATGCCGCCGCGAAGTTCGCTGCTGGTCTGGCGCAGGCTGAGCGGTTCGCCGAGCGGCGCGAGACTCGATTGGAAGTCGGCGACGGCCTCGGGCGTGAAGTAGTCGCTCAGGTTAGGCGCCAGCAGCGAGCGGTCGATGCGGCCCTGCTGCAAGCCGTGATAAATGTCGAGCGCCTGTTGCTCGGCAGCGGTGAGCGGATAGCCGGCGACGAGCGGCGCTGTGAGTTGCGCAATTTCGCTTGCGGCGTTGACTGCCATCTGATTGGTGAGCACAACCACGGCTGCTCCGTCATCGATCAAGACTTCATTGTCCGAAACGAAACCGGAGACCTCGCCGGAATGCTCAATGCTGCGATGGCCGTCGCGCTGGCGCACATCGACGCCGAGGCCGTATTTCGTGCCCTCGCCGTTCTTCAGCTTCACCTCCGTAAACATTTTTTTATAGCTCTCGGATGAGAGTATTGATTGCGCCAGCAGGCTCTCATCCCAGAGCGCCAGGTCGTGCGGAGTCATGGCCAGCTCGCCTGCCGCGAACATCCAGCCAATGCCTTCCTTGGGCGCCACGCGCAGCGGCCCGAGCGCATTGCGGACGTAAGGCGTCGCGTCCACCTCAGTGAGCTTGGTCGCATCGGAGTTCCAAACCGACTTCATGCCCAGCGGGCGAAAAATGTGCTCGCTCAGGAAGTCCCAGTAGTTCTCGCCGGAGACCGCTTCCACAATGCGCCCGGCGATGACGAAATTCGTGTTGGAGTACTGCCACTGCGTCCCCGGCTCGAAGTCGAGCGGCTTTTTGCCCCAGACATCGATGATCTGCTGCGCGGTCTCGGGGCCTTTCATCGTCGTCATCACGTAGTCCTCGGGCCAATAGTCCTGGTAGCCGGAGGTGTGCGAGAGGATCTGGCGAATGGTCACCTCATTGCCACGCGTGAGACCGGGAATGTATTTGCCCACGGGATCGTCGATGCTCAACTTGCCCTGCTCCTGCAGGAGCAGAATCGCCGTCGCCGTGAACTGCTTGGAAATCGATCCGATGGAGTAGCGCATCTCCGGCGTGGCAGGAACGGCTGGAGACGTGGCCGTGGCGACGCGCGCACTGCCATAGGCGTTGGTGTAGACGAGCTTGCCATGCTGGACGACAGCGACAGAGGCCGAAGGCACGCCCGTGGCTTCGAGAACTTGCGCTGCGATGCGGTCCACCTGGCTGCGCAACGCGGGATCGATCGTGTCAACGGTTTGGGCGGGCAGGGCGAGCGGGACGAGCGCGATGAATGCGATGAGAGCGAGACGGATTGGGTTGCGCGGCATGATTGCGGTAAAACTCCTCACAAACCGCATGGTAATTGATTGGCTTTATGCGGTGCGCAAGAGGGTCAACACCGTGATGTCGTCGTCCTGTCCGAAGTGCTGCGCCGCGCGGGCAATGCTTTCGGCGGTCTCAGTGGAAATCGCCGCGGTGCGATCGAATCCGAACAGGGCGCCGGATTTGTCGCGGGCCTCGACTACGCCGTCGGTCAGAAGGGTGATTTGCTGGCCTTGGGTAACTTGAAAAATGGATTCGTGATAAGCGGTTTCAGCAGCGAGGCCGAGGGGCAATCCGTTTTCGAGCGGCAGCTCTTTGCCGCCGAGATACGGCGCGATGTGGCCGGCGTTGGCGATGGTGAGCTTGCCATCCGGATCAGCGCGTAGGACGAGGCAGGTGGTGAACCCGCCGTGGCTGCGGGCCAGCATGCGCTGATTCATGGCTGCCAGAATATCGCCGGGGCTTTGCGTGTAGTGTGCCAGAGTCCGCACCGTGCCCACCAACAGTGAGACGGTCATGGCAGCGGGCATACCTTTCCCGCTCACATCGCCGATGATCACGAGCACTCCGCCGGCGCCGCTGTCGCTCTTGACCGGCAGCACCTGAAAAAAGTCGCCGCCAACTTCCCCGTAAGGCTTGTAGACCGATTGAATATTGAAGCCCTCGACCGTGAGAATCTCCTCAGGGATGAGAACCTGCTGCACGGCGCGACCCGCGGCCAGTTCAGCGGCCATGCGCTGCTTCTCGCGCCGGTCGTTGATGAGGTCGCGGACAAAGATGGCCAGCGTCGCGGCTCCCAGCAGGGTCAGCGAACACGTCGTGTACTGCCACCGCCAGCCGCCGATCGTCGCGTAGTTTTCGATGCCGGTGATCCTTGTGAAGGCGGTGGAGATGGTCATGCGCATCGGGAAATAGGCGGTGAAAACGGCGGCGATTGCCCGGTCGCGCCGATTGCCGTGGCGGAATCCCTGGATGATGAGAATCGCGAGAGCTGCCTGCGAACAGACAACTGGCCAATCGTTAACGAAGGCCAAAGACGGATACCATCCGGTGAAGAACGCGAAAAGATAGACAGGCCAGAAGAGCCGAGTCCAGCGGAAGTTCCGGATTCGCATTGCTTCCGCGGCAGTTTCCACAAGGATGGCCACGGCAAGCGCTCTCAACGACCAGACGGGCGCGCCGATGCCTCCGAAGTACTCAAAGAATTGCTGCGCACCGAGGACGGCAAATAAAATGCCCATGCTTCGAAAGACACGAAAATCGGACGCGGCCCGCCAGAGGGCGAGGTAAGCGACGGCCAAACAGAAATACAGCACGCCGAAGATCAGCATGGGGGTGCGGTGCACTTGTTCGATGAGCGGCACCGGCGGGAAGAGCTGTTGCAGCAGCGGCTGACCCGGGCCCAGAAGAAGAACGGCCGTCATGCGGGAACCATCCTTTCGAGGGCGAGAGCGGCTGTGAGCGGGCCCCGACCAGCGACCGGATGCACAAATGCAAATGTGTGGCGCCTGCGGGGAAGCATCGAGCTAACAATATAGCAGCGGGTGGTGCGATAGGCTGGTTGAGGCGGCGGTTATTTTTTCGCGCGAAGGGCGGCCGTAGACGATGGAGCGGTTGATCGAAGGACACAAACGGTTTCTCGCCGAAGTATTTCCAGTGAAGAAGAGCCATTTCCACCTGCTGTCGGAGGGCCAGACGCCGGCGTGGCTGTTCATTACCTGCGCCGATTCGCGCGTAGTGCCCGATCTGATTCTGGGCACCGAACCGGGAGACCTATTTATCGCCCGCAGCATCGGCAATGTCGTGCCCATCACCGGCCAGGATGTGGATGGAGTAACGGCGACCATTGAGTATTCGGTGGATGTGCTGAAGGTGCGGCACGCGATTGTGTGCGGCCACTCAGACTGCGGAGCGATGAAGGCAGCGCTCGACCGCACGAGCCTCGCCGATCTGCCCAAGGCGCGGCGTTGGCTCGATCACGTGAAGATGGCGTTTGCCTACAAACAGCCGTTGAATCCGGCCGACGGCGAGAGCGCGGAACTGGCGTCGCTGATCCGCGGCAACGTGGTGGCGCAACTGATGAACTTGCATGCGCAGCCGTCCGTGGCGCGGGCCGAGGCCGCGGGCCGGCTCACGGTGCATGGCTGGTACTACGACATTCTGACGGGGCGGATTGAGGAGTACGACGAGAAGCTGAAGGAGTTTGTGCCGCTGGCGTGTTGACGGCGAACCAACTAGTTGATAAACTAGTTGGCAAGCTAGTTGATTCAATACTCTTCAGTGGGGGGATCAATGCCAGCCGTAAATCCTGCATATACCGAAATTGGCGCCTTCGACGCCAAAACCAAGCTCTCCGAAATTCTGCGAAAAGTCGAGCAGGGAGAGCGGTTCACCATAACAAGACGCGGCCGAGCGATCGCCGACGTGGTGCCGAGCCAACGCCGTGACCAGCGGCGCGTGAAAGAAGCAGTTGAGGCTCTGCGGAATTTTCCCCGCATCACTGGCGTTTCGGACGACGAAGTTCTTCAGTGGATCCGGGAAGGCAGAGAGTAAGGCTGGCCTATGGGATTGGTCCTCGACGCTTCCGCAGCCATAGCTTGGTTTGTACAACGATCGGATCGCCGGGAAGCAACCTTGGCGGACCAGATCCTCACGCAGGTTGAGCTGGAGGAGGCTCTGGTTCCGGCTCTCTGGTTCACTGAGGTACTCAACGGGGTGCTTACGGCAGAACGCCTGAAACAGTCAGACTCGCGCAAAACGGCGTCCTTCCTGGGCGAATTGGCCGCGATGCCAATCGTCGAAGATAGCGTGAGGCCCCGATTCGCGCAAGATGATGTGCTCGAGCTCGGGCGCAAATACAAACTTACCGCTTACGACGCTACTTACTTGGAGCTAGCACTGCGAACTCGCAGGACCTTGGCAACGTTCGATCGGCAATTAGCGGATGCAACGCGCAAGGCCGGTGGGCGAGTGTTCGGGGACCGGCCGTAAAACCCGCCGCAATCGTCTGTCACCGCAACTCGACTAAGCGTTCACCGCGACCCGCGTCAGTGTTAACACCGTGATGTCGTCGTCCTGACCGAAGTTGACGGCGGCTTGGGCGGCTTGTTCGGCAGTGGGGCGCGTGGCGAACAGCGTCTTGAGCCGGGCGAAGCTGTAGAGATCGCCGTTCTGGCTGCGCGCTTCAAGCAGCCCATCGGTATAGAGCGCCAGCTGGTCGCGTTCGCCCATCTGGAACCGGGACTCTTCAAAGGTAGCCTTGGGCAAAACGCCAAGGGGCAGCGTGCCGGGGAAGATGAGCTCCTCGTCGTTGACGTAAGGCGCGGGATGGCCGGCGCAGGAGATGGTGCAGGTGCCATCGCTATCCAGGCGCAGCGCCACCGCGGTGGCAAAGCCCCCCTGCAAGCGGCCGAAGAGGCGGCGATTGAGACCGGCCAGAATCTCCGCGGGCCGCGACGTTGTCTCGACCAACGTGCGCACCGCGCCCACAATCATCGAAACCGCCATGGCGGCCTTCAGGCCTTTGCCGCTCACATCCCCCAGCACGATCAGCGTGGAACCTTCTTCGAGCGGAATGATCTGGAAGAAGTCTCCGCCAACTTCCTGCGCCGGACGGTAGGCGCTAGTCAAGTTAAAGCCGGCGAGTGCGGGCAGATTTTCCGGCACCAGCACCTGCTGCAGCTCGCGCGCGTTTTGGAATTCGCGCTCCATGGCGTGCTGGCGTCGGCGGTTGTCGATGGTGTAGCGAATGACTGCGTACACAATGGAGAGAAAGAGCAGCGTGCGCAGAATTGTCGGCAGGCTGAAGTTATTGCCAACCACCGTGAAGAGCGGCGCTTCGATCTTGTCGCCCAGCGTCCAATGGGTGTAGCGAACGCCCTGCACGGAGATATTCTCAACTGCGTAGACCGTGGAATTCAGAAAGGCAAGGATGGCGACCAGCCAGCGGGTTGAGTCCAAACGCCTTCGCTTGAAAATAGCGTAGGCAACCAGAGCCGCCGGGATGCACTCGAATGTCACCGCAGGAAACGTGGTGACGGCGTCGGCAATCTGCATCTGCACCGCAGAGATGAAATCCGGATAGAGAAAGGACAAACATCCGTCGATGGTTGCGGAGGTAATCCCGATGATGGCGGCGAGCCGCGTACACCGCACCAACTTCGGATGCTCGTGAAGCTGCAGCAGCCAGATGAGCAGGAACCACCCTGAGGTTTCGCGAATGGCGATGGCCACCTGGACCAGGAGTTGTCCGATCTCAAAGGGATAGGAAAGACGCATGCCGATCAGCAACACGTCCATGGTGAGCATCAGGGCGTAGAGACTCATCCAGAACAGAAGCCACTGGTTACGGTCGCGCAGCCACGCCACAAAGCTGAGCAGGGCCACGAGCGCATAGAGCGAGGTGAGCCCGAAACGAAACTGCTGGCTCTGGAGCCACTTGTAGTCGCGGTTCCCCCTCTCGGCGGCGATGGCGCTGGGACTGCCGATGAGCGGCATTCGCTCAAAACCACCCAGGTTGTCAGGGTCGTTCGAGGCCAGCGCGAATTTCCACACGCGCACGGCAAGTACGCCCGAGCGGATCGGTCCCAGGCCAAAAGTCTGGTTGGGTATGCCCTCGTAAACGATCGGGTACGGCGGCAGTTTTCCATATTGCCCCACCTTGACGCCATTCCAGTAGAGTTCGTAGGCATCGTCGATGATGGGAATGAGCAGAGCAACATTCGCATCGGCGCAGGGCGCAGGCGTGATCCGGATGGTCCGGCGATACCAGGCAAAGCCGGTGTAACTGGGATGGCCCTGCGCGCCCCAGGTCTTGTCGGAGGTGAGCTGCTCCCAGTTCGAGTCGTCGAAGCCGGGCGCTGCCCACGCGGGGTCGTCGCCCACGTGGAACTGCCACGGGCCGTCGAGCGGAGCCACACCTTTGCCCAAGCCGTCAATAACGAGTGTGCGGTCGAGCGTATGCGCGCTGGCGGCAACCGGAGTTTGCGCGTGTGCGGCAAGGTTCAGGCCGCAGGCAGCAAACACAAGAACAGAAAGCTTCAGCCCGGGGAAGAGCGAAGATCGTGCAGGCATGCCGCCAATATACCGTGCCTGAGGTGGATTGAGACAGCATGATTTTTCGAGCGGGGCAATGACGCCACCGTCGCCCGATGGCGGTATCATCAGCCACAAGGAAAGTGAGGCTGATTGATGGGCGCCCCGGAAGTAAATGTTCATGCTTTAGACGCCGCGTACAAGCCATTTCCCACCTTCGCGCAGTGGGCTTCGAAAACCTCCGTCGATACAGTGCGTTGGGATCGGTATAACTCCGCGCTAAAGCAGAGGCCAAATGGGTCAGACGACGCATTGAATCGAGCGCGTGAGATCGTAAAACGCGCCGCGGCGCTGGATACCGGGGCAATCGAGGGTCTTTATGAAGTCGATCGCGGGTTCACCTTCACGGTTGCGCTCGAGACTGCCGCCTGGGAGGTAAAACTTGCGGAAAAAGGCGCGCACGTCCGCCCACTCTTTGAGGCACAGATGCACGCTTACGACTACGTGCTCGATCTGGCGACGAAGGCGGAACCGATCTCAGAGGCCGCAATCCGTACCCTGCACGAAGTCGTATGCAAGGCGCAGGCGACTTACCGCGTGATGACGGCAATCGGACCGCAAGAGCAGGAGTTGGTGAAGGGGCGCTACAAGGTCCTGCCCAATCATGTGCGCACTCGAGATGGACTGGATCATTCTTACGCTCCTGTGGATGTAACTCCGGCGGAGATGCAACGGCTAATCGAAGAAATGCGCGGCGAGGCCTTTCTGGCTGCGCATCCAGTGATACAGGCAGCGTACGCGCACTACGGGCTGGTCGTTATTCACCCGTTCGCTGATGGGAACGGCCGTGTCGCCCGGGCGCTGGCATCGACATTCACTTATCGGGCGATTTCGACGCCGGTCATGATTCTTTCGGAGCATAAAAGTGACTATTTGGACTCACTTGAAGCTGCGGATGCAGGCGAGTTTCAATCATTCGTCGATTTTATGCTTCGTCGATCTATCGACACTATGGTGATCGTGAGTGACAGCATTCGCGAGACCTCGGTTCCGAGTATTGAAGAATCTCTGGCTGCAATCAATGGGCCGAAGTCTCGCTCCGCCAGATATAGCAATCGGCAAATTGATGAAGGAGGAGCTCGATTCTTAAGCGCCTTGACAAGAGCGACCGAAAAGGAAATCTCCGACGTTGCTGTTGGCAAGATTCAGGGCAAATGCGGGGTAGCAGCCGGCGCACATCGAACGTACTTGCCAAAGTATCGACCTTCACAGAACATCGGACAACATTTCTATCTAGAGCTTTTATCGGTTCAGCCCTCTTGGCATTCAGAAGTTTCATTGCCTCCAGCAGTCGTTAAACGAGAGTATGACCTCTATGTCCCGGTTGACGCCGACCAAGGAAATGAATACCTCCTCAAGAATCGTGAAGGCAACGACGAAATGGCAGTGCCCGTGGAGGATGCAATACCGATTCTGTCAGCTACCCTTCAAATACGCATTGATCTCTTTGCAGACCGGATCGTGCGAGAATTGCTTGCCGACTTAGGCGCCGAGGTTGAACGCGCCAATCAACGGCTAAGATAGGTAGCCTGGTCGACCGCGGCCAAATGATTTAACACTCAGTGCATCCCCGCCGGCGGCTTCAAGTGATTTGTCGGCTTTTTGAACAGCCACGTAGCGCAGGCGCAGATCACGGCTAGTACCGCGGTCCAACGAAAGACATCGATATAGGCGAGCATGGCGGCTTGCTGCTCCATCAGGCCGTAGATGAGGCCGAAGGATCCAGGGCGCGCG
>JARLFZ010000085.1 GCA_031296305.1 Occallatibacter sp.
CCGGCTTCGACCCGAAATCAGTCGTTCGCTACATCCGCCAACCCATCGCGGAGCTGACAGCCTGCCGAATAATGGCTCTCCACTCCGGCCAAAACACCGCCGCTCGCCTCAGAATCGATCCGTGTGAGAAATGGCGGTTAGCGTCAATCGACACTGCAGGATGGCAGTCGATCGTTGTACCGTCGGTTGTTCCGATACAAGGAGGGCTCAAAAGAAGTTGCATATTGTTCATGGTCAGCAGTAGAGGTCTGATGCAGAATGGCTCGTCGGATCCTGAGTCTTCATGTGGTCGGTGATGTCGATGCCAATGCCAACCATGCGCTGGGAAGCATCGCCCATCATTGCACCGCGTGCATCAATCCAGCAGATTGAACCATCTGGTCTCAGAACCCGATATTGAGCCGCGTATTCGTCTGTCTCTCGAGCAATGACCATTCGAATTGCCGATTCCACAAACGGGCGGTCTGCGGGGTGGATCCTGGGAACGGCGTCCGCGACCTTGCTGGAAAACGTGTCGCGCGTGAATCCCCATTGGCGGTAGGACTCATCGGACCAGATAACGGTATTCGTTCCAATGTCCCAATCCCAAAGCCCGATGTGCAAACCTGCGCACTCGGCCAGTTCGATACGCTTCCGCCAACCGGTCTCGATGAATTCGATTCGCTTCATGTCTGTGATGTCCCGCAACACACAGGCAACTGTTTCCACTTCGCCGGAGACCTCAATAGGCGAAAAGGAAACACTTAAGTCCCGCACCCCGATCCCGGGCAGGTCATAGTCCATGCTGAAAAGGACAGGACTCCCACGGAAGCATAGATCGAGGTACGGTATGACAATCCGTTCGATCACTTCCCTATCTCTGAATTCCCGAATCGGCCTCCCTTCGAGCCTCGCGTTGGCCTCGCCGAACACTTTAAGGAAAGCGCGGTTTGTGAGTAAATACCGGTAATTCCGATCCACAACGGCGACCATTTCATCAAGACCTTCGACGAGTCGTTCGTATTGCCCAAGCTGATCCTCGGCCGCTTTTCGAGCCGTGAAATCCACCACCGCGCAAGATACGCCTACGACCTCTCCGGCCTCGTCGAATGCCGGCTGGTACGAGGCAAGGAAGGCTTTCCGGCTATGACCGTGAGAAGCGGGCTCGCGAATCTCCAGGCCGTAAGTCCCTTTTCCACTCAGAGCCTCTTTTACATGGGCCTCGAGAAGCGGGTATAACTCCGGGATGACCTCAGCGAGTGTCTTTCCATAGTGGTCCTCAATCGAGAGACCATGCATATCGGCGAGCCTGCGGTTGATGTTGATGTATTTCAGATCTCGATCGAGAAAGGCCAACCCTACGGGCGCTCCGTCGTAGACTGCCTGGAGCTGGTCCAGACGTTGTGACGGAAGCCCCTCCCTGCAAACGACGGAGCGCCCAACACCTTGATCGCTGCTGCGCAAAACTGCGCGTGGGCGTCGCAACTCGATGAGTGAGGGAAGCTGCTCAGCCGGCGCCGGCCGTCCGTAGTGCCAGCCCTGCCCCATGTCGCAGCCGAGGCGCAAGAGCATGTCAGCTTGTTCCTCCGTCTCAATGCCCTCGGCTATAGTGCTAAGTCCAAGGCTCTGTCCAAGCCCCACGACGGCGGCTACGATCTTTCGGCTCTCGCGTTCGGTGGTCATTGAGCTGACGAATGACCGGTCTACTTTTAGTTCGTCGAAAGGGAGAGACTTCAAGTGATAAAGACTGGAGTAACCTGTTCCGAAGTCGTCCAGCGCGATGCGGCATCCCATCGCCTTCAGATCCCTGGTGATGGTCCGAGCCGACGTCATGTTCTGTGCCATCGCGCTTTCAGTAATCTCGGCGGTTGCGTATTCAAGGGAAAACCCGGCGAACTCGGCGAGCCGCCGGAGATGTTCTGGCAGAGCTAAGTCTTGCAGTTGCAGCGGAGAGATATTAAACGCGAGCCTGAGTCCTTTGCCATGGAGCGCGATCGCCTGAAACGCTTTTTGCAGAACTTGCCTGCTGACCTCACAGATCCAACCTTCCCTCTCAGCCATGGGGATGAACTCATCCGGAGGGACCAAGCCGAAATCGGGGTGCTCCCAACGCGCGAGCACCTCAAAGCCGTGAAGCTTGCCCGTTGCGAGAACCACAAGGGGTTGAAAATCCGGGAAGAATTCCCCGCATTGCAAGGCACGGCGAATGTCCCCTCGGTCAAGTGGCTGAGCGTGGCCCATGACGACAATGCTAGGTTGAGATTGTTGCGAGTAATGTGATTTAAATCACACCTTTGTTAGAAGAGAGGCCAAACGCACACCGGAGCGTAGCCATCGCGAGAGCGCTTCTCGATTAACGCATAGACATTAAGAACCAGAGTGGAGATCGGCCGTTTCCGTTAACTACCCTTATCAGGAGGATGAATGGCAGACACTGAGACCTTGATTGAGCAGACACACTCCGCATCTTACAAGCGTGACATCGATAGGGCATTATCAACTCGATGCGGTGTAACAGCGGACTTAGGCAGGGTGGCTTGGAAGTCGTACGGGCGCCGGTCAACATAAATCCTGAGAAGTCGGCTTGTAGTGATCTTTGCTCTGTGCAAGCTTCCGGGGGGCGAGCGATTGCAGGCGCGGGGTTCCATCGCGGCTTCGCCGCGTACGCAATTCCCGAAAAAATGTTGGGCGGGTTTGCGGCTTGGCTGAAGCCAAGCCCTGAAACAGACAAACAGGGATTAGGGATTAGGGAATAGGGACCAGGGAATGGAAAGACGGGTTGTGGTCCGCGACCCACGCCATGCGTGGGTTCCCCGAGCCCTGCCGTTGTTAGAAGGCCGCGGGCGCGGTTTCGCCGCGAGTTTTGTTCTTCGAAAAATGGGCGGGCGGGTATTCGTGGGGCTGAAGCCCCACGCTCCCTCCGTGGCGGCGACGGCCGGTTTGATTGCGATCGCGCGAAGAACAAACGCAAAGGCAACCGCGGGTCCTTCGACTGGTCCCGGCACTCCGGGGCTCGCTCAGGATGACACGTGGTGGACACCGGGATTTGGCGCGGCTTCGCCGCGCATGTTGTTTTTCGATTGGAACGGTGCGGTTCCCAGGGCTGACGCCCTGGGCTATTTTCTGCTCTCCCTACGGGAGATTCCGCCGCTACTTGATCCACATCTCCGGATGGCTGGTGGATACGGCGCTCAATCCCTGCTCGAGCAGCGCTTCAACTTCCTTCATGTTCGAAATCAATCCGCCGCCGACCACGGGCAGGTCCGCGGAGATGGCGCGCACCCGCTCCAGCATCTTGGGCGCGACCAGCGCGGGAAGAATCTCCAGCGCGTGCACCGGTGTGTTGCGCAACTGATTCGAGATGGTATCCATAGCGCCCGAGTCGAGCAGAAAGGTGCGCTGGATGCCGTATAACCCGATGGCCAGCGCATGGCGTAGCGGGTCGAGGTGCGTGGAGATGATGCCGCCCGCGCCCACGCGCTTGAGGTAATTGACCGCGTACCGATCGCGCGAGAAGCCGTTCAGCAGGTCGAGATTCACGATCGGCACCTTGCCCGCGGCGGTGATCTTCTGAATCATCTGCTCCACATTTTCCGGATCGCCGGTGAGCAGATAAATCAGGTGGCTGCGCGAGGCGATGGCCAGCTCCACAAGCTCCGGTTTGCGAATGGCGGGGATGATCGGCGTCTCCGCGCAGAAGACGCGCAGCGGCGTCAAAGGCGGAGGAGTTCCGTTTTTCACGCCCGCTTCAAATTTGGCGTCGCTGCGCTCAGGTTTTGGGTCGCTGCGCTCAGGCATGGTTCCCCTCATGCTTCTGCGCTTTTCCCGTGGACCCGCGCACGATCAGTTCCGCCGCCACTTTGATCTGGACCACGGAGTCTTGACCCGAGGCCTGGCCCGAAGTCTGGCCCGACATCAGCTTGAACAGGTTCTCCATCGCCATCTGTCCCATGCGCCGCATGGGCTGCCGCACCGTGGTGAGCGTCGGCGTGAGGTACGCGGCAAAAAACAAATCGTCGAATCCAGTCACCGACACATCCTCAGGCACGCGGAGGCCGCGCGCGCGGATGGCCCGCATCGCGCCCAGCGCCGTCATATCGTTGTAGCAGCACACGGCTGTGGGCGAATGGTGCAGTTGCAGCAGCGCATCCATGGCCTCGATCGCCGCCTCGGGCCGGCCGTCGCCCTCCGCCGCCAGCTCCGGCGCAAAATCGATGCCTGCTGCCGCGAGCGCCTCTTTGTAGCCCGCGAGCCGCTCCGCATCCGACTGGTATCCGCCGCGGTCGCCGAGATACGCAATGCGCCGGTGCCCCAGCTCGATCAGGTGCTCAGTTGCCGCGCGGGTTCCATCGCGATTCGCGATCATCACCGAGTGCACAAACTCACCGGGGTACTGATCGTTGACCAGCACGATGGGAACTTCCAGCTCCTTGAGCAGCGGCAGATACAACGCGCCCACGCGCGACGACGTGACAATGATGCCGTCTACGCGGCGCTCCGCAAGCTCCTGCACCACGCGGCGCTCGCGTTCAGGATCGGCGTGCGAATTGGCGAGAATCACGGCGTAGCGATGATCGTTGGCGATCTCCTCGATGCCGCATGTGACTTCGCTGGCAAAGGGATCGTCGACCGTCGTCACCACCAGGCCGATGGTGCGCGTGTGCCGCGTGACCAGGCCGCGCGCTACCGCACTGGCACGATAGCCGGAGTCTTCGGCGATCTTGCGGATCTTGGCCGCCGTCTCCGCATTCACCAGGGGACTGTTTTGCAGAGCGCGCGAAACTGTGGGGTGCGACACGCGCGCCAGCCGCGCAATATCCTTAATCGAAGGCTGCCGCGAGGCTTGCCGCGGTACGTGCTTCATGCCCGCATGCGGAACTGCCGCCGCTTTGCCCCCGTCGTTGTCGCTCATGCTTCGAAGCCCCTGCTGCACACGTGTACGATAGCCATCAGTCTCATCGAATGCGGGCTCACTCGTCAATACGTGCCAACGGGCCATTCGCTCTGCCGTAATAATCTGGATATCGGCCGCTCTATGCTCCCATCCGTCTCGACCTCCGCCGACCACCCCACCGGACACGCGCCGATTGCGGGTGATTCCTGCGGGCTTGAGCGCCGTATCGGCCTGCGCTCCGCCGTCCTCTTCAACATGCTGGAGATGATTGGCGTCGGTCCCTTCATTACGCTTCCGCTGGTCATCGCCGCCGCAGGCTATCGGCTCTCCGTGTGGGCGTGGGTGCTGGGTGCCGCCATCGCCATCGCCGATGGCCTGGTCTGGGCCGAGCTGGGCGCAGCCTTTCCGCGCGCCGGTGGTTCGTATGCATTTCTCCGCGAGATCTACGGCCCCAAGGGAGCAGGGAACTGGCTGAGCTTTCTCTATGTGTGGCAGGTCGGCTTTACCGCGCCGCTCTCCATTGCTTCGGGCTGCATCGGCCTCTCGGGATTTCTCGCGGTCTTCTGGCCTTCGCTCGACGCGGCGCCCATAGCTGCGCTGCCAGCGATCCATTACGCCAACTTTGCCGCCGCCGCCGCGTGCCTTCTCGTCACTGTGCTTCTCTATCGCAACATCAGCTCCATCGCGCGCATGGCATGGGTACTGTTTGCGGGCGTTCTCGCCGCGCTCACCGGCGTTATCGTTTCAGGATTCGCGCACGCAGCGGCAACCGGCGGCTGGCACATGCCCGCGGCGCCTCCGCTCTCCGCCCTCGGGCAAATTGGAGCATTAGGCGGCCTCGCCCAGGCCACGCTTCTCGCCACCTATTGCTACTGGGGCTACTACAACATTTGTTTTCTTGCCGGCGAAGTCCGCCGTCCCGAACGCACCATCCCCCACGCCATTTTGCTCTCCGTCCTCTTCGTCTCCGGGTTTTATATTCTGATGAATCTGGCCGCGCTGCCGTCGCTCGGCGACGCCGCATCGCACGCGGGCCAGTCGGCGGCGCTCCGTTTCCAACTCGTCGCCGACATCGCGCGCTCCGCCTTCGGACCTTGGGCCGGCTACACCATCGCCGCGCTCATCGTGTGGACCGCCTTCGCCAGTGTCTTCTCGCTGCAGCTCGGCTACTCGCGCGTGCCCTACGCCGCCGCCCGCGACGGCAACTATTTCCGCTTCCTCGGGGCTGTGCACCCGAAGCACGGCATTCCCCACCGGTCGCTTGTTGCGCTAGGCGTTGTGGGAGCTTTCTTCTGCTTCTTCTCGCTTACGCAAGTCATCACGCTGCTGGTCATCACGCGCATCCTGCTGCAATTTTTTCTTCAGCAATTTGGCGTCATCTATCTCCGCGTGCGCAAGCCGGATCTGCCGCGCCCCTTCCGCATGCCGCTCTACCCGCTGCCGCCGCTCTTCGCCATGGCTGGCTTCGGATTTCTTCTCGTTTACCGCGTCCACGCCGTCAAAGAACTCGCCGTCGCCGCAGGAATCGCCGTTTCCGGAACGCTGCTCTATCTGTTTCGCGCGCATCGTCTGCGGCAATGGCCTTTCGCATCCGCGCCAATCGCGAATCCGCAGCCCTGACTTCCGCATCCAAACTGGTGAAACGCACTTCGCCCATGAGCTCTTCCCAACACGACGCCGAGATTCTCGATCAGTTCACCCGCCAGGCGGAGCCTTTCGCGCAACGCCATGGCTACCAGAGCGATCCGCTCCTCGATCTCATGGCCGATTGCGCCGAAGTCGGATCCGGCGACACGGTGCTCGACGTGGCCTGCGGCCCGGGCATCATCTCCTGCTTCTTTGCCCGGCGCGCCCGCCACGTCACCGGCATCGACGTCGTCCCCGCCATGCTGGAGCGCGCCCGCCGCTACCAGGCCGAGCAGCTTCTCACAAATCTCACCTGGCAACTCGGCTCCTCGACCGATCTCCCGTTTCGCGAAGCCACTTTCGATTGCGTCATCACGCGCTTCTCGTTTCATCATTTTTTGCAGCCCGCATCCGCGCTGCGCGAGATGAAGCGCGTCGCAAAGCCCAACGGCGTTGTGCTTGTCTGTGATGTTGTTCCGAGTCTCGAACCCCAGGCATCCTTCAATCACTGGGAGATTCTGCGCGACCCCTCGCACACCCACGCCCTCACTCAAGCTGAATTCGAATTGCTGGGAGAAGAAGCGGGCCTCATTCTCCAGCGCCGCGCTCCCTACCGCAAGGAATGCGACCTGGAAGATCTTCTGGCTGGTTCTTTTCCGAAGCCCGGCGACGCTGAACGCATTCGCGCTCTCTTCGACGCCGACATTCTTGCCCACACCGATACGCTTGGCGTGGCCGCACGCAGGGAAAATGGCGCGGTTCGCATCACCTACCCCATCGCGGTCTTCGCCTGGCGCAAGCCGGCTTGACGCAGGTAAGGTCAGAACTCAGGCGCGATTAGAACGTCTTTCCGCAGCTCTGGCAAGTCCACACCGCACTGCCGCTTCCGACATATCCGGCATACCACTTCCAGCCCCTCTTTCCAGCTTGCACTTGAGTGGAACGGCAAAACGGACACATCACGGCCGGGGCCTGCGGGACCGCGCCCGGCATCGATTGAGGATTCTGTGGTTGTGCCGCGGGCGCTGGCGGGGCTGCACTCTGCAGCGGTTGCCCGCATGCGCCGCAAAAGCTGGATGGGAGGTTCACCGCTGCTCCACAGTGCGGGCAGAAGGCAGTCGAAGGCTCAGTCACGACGTTCTCCTCAGTACATGGAATGGGCGGGGGCTTGAAGTAATACGTCCGCAATCATCTTACTATGATGCGGGAATGCGGCGAGGACCGCCGGACAACTTCGTAAACGGCATTTCCGCCAAGGAAAATCATCGGCAAAACAACACAGAAGTTGTAGAACGCGAGGGAGAGAGGGAATAGCCGGAGCCTGACAAAGTGGAGACAATTGAGTTTCAGCCGATATAAGAGGGCTGGGCTCCTCGGCAGCCCGCCACGGAAGGATCACGCAATGACAGACTGGCACGCGCCGTCGAACGACGCACAGTTTCGAGCCGTAAAGCTGTCGGTGGTGATGCCTGTCTACAACGAGCGCGTGACGCTGCGGGCGATGATCGAGCGCATTCTCGCGCAGCCGTTGGAGATTGAGCTGCTCTGCGTCGATGACGGATCGAGCGACGGGTCAGTAGAAATTCTTGAGGAGCTTGCAAAGAAGCATGCGCAACTGAAGTTTTTTCGGCAGCCGCGCAATATGGGCAAGGGAGCGGCGCTGCGCCGCGGTATCGCCGAGGCAACAGGCGATTTTGTGGTGATCCAGGACGCGGATCTCGAATACGATCCATCGGATTATCGGCAGCTTCTTGAGCCGCTCGTGACAGGCAAAGCGGACGTGGTGTACGGCTCGCGTTTTATGGGCAGCGCTCCGCACCGGGTGCTGTATTTCTGGCATTCAGTCGGCAACCGGCTGTTGACACTGGTCTCCAATTGCTTTACGAATATCAATCTCACCGATATGGAGACCTGCTACAAGATGTTTCGCCGCGAGGTCATTCAGTCGATGCCGATCGAAGAGAACCGCTTTGGCTTCGAGCCGGAGATTACGGTGAAAGTGGCGCACCGCAAGCTGAGAATTTATGAGGTTGGAATCAGCTACTCTGGCCGGACCTACGAAGAGGGCAAGAAGATCGGCTGGAAAGACGGCGTGCGCGCCATGTATTGCCTGATCAAGTATTCGCTGAAGGACACCGCAGAGTGTGCCGCCCCGGCGGCGGCGCCGGCATCGATCAGCGGGCGGCCGGCGGAGTTGAAGTAGGCTTCCGGGCTGCCTGCCCATTCAGAATGCTTCGGTGTAGAATGGCGCTGACCTCACAGCTTCCATTACCAATCACTGCAACCGGAAAGCATCAGGAATACCGTCCCGTTGAACTCAAGCATATCGCGGCACAATTCGGCCTGGAACGACAAGGTTGTCCTGATCACGGGCGCCTCTGAGGGAATTGGCGCCGGCTGTGCCCGGTTGCTGGCGCAGCGCGGGGCGAGGCTGGTGCTAACCGCCCTGCCCAGCGAGAGTTTTGAGCGTCAGGAGTCCGAAAGCTGCGTGATTCCGGGGGACATCACCTCCCACGAAGTCAGGATCGAGGTGGTTGAACGGGCGATGGCTCGCTTCGGGCGCATCGATGTGCTCATCAATAACGTGGGCGTCGGCCAGTATGGATATCCCACTGAGGTCGACACCGAGATTTCGAAACGCATGTTTGACATCAACGTCTTCTCGCCCCTGGCGCTGACGCAGCTCGTCATACCCCATATGCGCGCGAAGGGATCAGGCGTGATCGTCAACCTGGGCTCGGTGGGCGGAAAGGTCTCGCTGCCCTGGGCAGTCATGTACTGCGCTACCAAGTGGGCAGTCCACTGCATCGATGACTCACTGCATCGCGAGCTTCAGGGAACAGGCATTCGGGTGATGAAAGTATGCCCGGGCATCGTGGACACGCGCTTTCGCGAGCATGTGCTGGCGGGCGCGGCCCCTGGGCGTGTCGAGGACATTCGCCGCGTGGTAAGCGCCGACGCCGTAGCCGGCGCGATCGTTCGCGGTTTGGAACGAGGAAAGCGGACAGTCTTTGTTCCCAAAATCGGCGCCGTATTCACCGCGCTCGATTTTTTCGCGCCGCGCGTAATGGATTGGTATCTGAGAAGAAAATTCTGAAGCTGAGATGACTAAAAAAGCCCTCCTTCCGTATTTCCTTCTCGTTCTCGCCTGGACCGCGTGGCGGATCTTCGTGCTGAGTCACACGGGATTGCCGCAGCCATCCATACACGATGAGTTCGGCTACCTTCTGGGCGGCGACACATTGGCCCACGGCCGCCTGGCAAATCCGCCGCACGCGTTGGCCGAATTCTTCGAGTCGCCGCACGAACTGGTCCGGCCGATGTACGCCATGAAATATCCGCCGGCTTTGAGCATGTTTCTCGCTCTGGGGCAGGTCATATTCGGCGCGCCATTTTACGGGGTTCTGCTCAGCAATGTATTCATGCTTTCTGCGTTCTGCCTCATGTTGTGGGCGTGGGTTCCACTGCGGGCGGGAATGATTGCCGCAACTTTCTTTGCGCTGATTCTTTCCCCGACTATGTACTGGACCGACTCGTACTATGGGGGTTCGGTTACCGCCGGCGCCGCGGCGGTGATCCTGCTCGCCGTGGGCCTGTATCGCCAGCGCCCAACGCTTTTGGCCGGAGCGTTGTTTGCCGCGGGCGCTTTGCTGTTGTTCTTAACTCGCCCCTATGAGGGCGGAGTTTTCACTCTGGCGGTGATCGCGGTTTTCGCCGGGGAGATTTGGCGCTGCCGCCGCCGCGCTGCTTTTGCCGTAGCGCTCGTGGTGTTGGCGGCAGGCGCGGCCTGGACGTGCTGCTATAACAAGGCCGTCACGGGAAAGCCGTTTCTGTTGCCGTACATGGAGCACCAGCGGCAATACGATGTGGCGCCTGTATTGTGGTTTCTTCCCCTCGCTCCCCAGCCCGACTACCACCAGCCACGGCTGGCTGCGCTGCACGGCAACAACGGCTGGGAAGTTGCGAGATATCGCGATGCAAACAAATGGCCGTGGTGGCAGCGCCCCATCGTCGCAGCGCTGAAGATGCTTTGGACATTGAGCCTCGGACTACTTCTCGCGCTCACGGTCACGTTTCTGGTTCCCATCGCCTGGAGCGATCCGGTATTCAGAAAAATGGCGGTCATCGCATGCGTGTTCCTGGCGGCGTTGTCGCTGGAAACATTTGTCAGTGCGCACTACACTGCCGCCGGCTGGCCCGCGGCTGCTCTCTTGATCGCGCTATGGACGGAACACGCATGGCGGAGGAAAATCTTCAAGTCGTCCCTCGGCGTACTTCTCGGCGCGATGCTTCTTTTGTCATTCGGCGCCATTGCCTTCCGGTCCGCGCGGGCCCAGTACGCACTGATCCGGAATGGACGCGCCTTGTCGTATCGCGATCAGTGGCCTTACCGGCGAGCGGCAATGATGCGTTCGCTCTCGGCTCTCGACCGGCCCCAATTGGTCATCGTGCGTTACCCGTCGCTTGACTGGGACGAGGGCCAGGAGTGGGTGTACAACGGCGCAGACTTCGATCGTCAGCGAGTCGTCTTTGCCCACGACTTTGGGGCGGAGAAGGACCGCGCGCTCCTCAATTATTATCCCGACCGCACGGCGCTGCTACTCACCTTCGACGCCGTCTCCGGGGAAGATAAGCTGGAGCCTTATCCCCAGGATGCCGCGGCCGGAAGCGGACCACAACCCCAGAGCAAATGAGCCGAGGGCCGAAGGTCCGGCATCGCCACCAATCCAAATCCTCTCCACCGTGCGTACTCAAGGTGTGCGTCTAAGAACCCCGCTCGACACAAATTCTGTAACCTTCGCCGCCCGATGGTGTCTAATAAGTGCACCAGGCCTTTCCCCAAACGAGGTCATCCATGCTGATCGGTAAGCCACCCGATATTCCTTCGTCGGAAATCACTTCTCGCGAAGATTATTTCCGCTACCTGTCGCGCCGCCGCTTTCTGAAAGGCGCGGCCGCAACCGGCGCCACGGCTCTGGCCGCCAGCCGGTTTATCGCGCCGCGCGCCGTCCAGGCGAGCACAAAGCTGCAGACCGTGCCCAGCCCGCTCACCACCACCGGCGAGCAGCTCACCACCTTGGACGACATCACGCACTACAACAACTTTTACGAGTTTGGCGTGGACAAGGGCGACCCTGCCAAAAACGCCGGCGGCCTGCCCACACGCCCCTGGACCGTCAAAGTAGAAGGCAAAGTCGCCAAGCCCCTCACCTTCGACATCGAAGACCTGCTCAAACTGCGCCCGCTTGAAGATCGCGTCTACCGCCATCGCTGCGTCGAGGCCTGGAGCATGGTCATTCCCTGGGTCGGCTACTCGCTCTCTGAATTCATCAAGCAGTGCAACCCGCTGCCCAGCGCCAAGTACGTGCAGTTCCTCTCCTACTACAATTCGAAGATCGAGAAATGGGGCTACCAAGATCCGGGTATCTCCTGGCCTTACTCGGAAGGCCTGCGTATGGATGAGGCCATGAATCCGCTCACCCTGCTCACCTTCGGCCTCTACGGCGAAACCCTGCCCAACCAGGATGGCGCGCCCGTGCGCATGGTGCTGCCGTGGAAGTACGGCTACAAGTCCGCCAAGTCCATCGTCACTGTGCGCTTCGTCGAAAAGCAGCCGCCCACCACATGGAACGATCAGGCGCCGAACGAGTACGGCTTCTACTCCAACGTCAACCCCAACGTCGACCACCCGCGCTGGAGCCAGAAAACCGAGCGCCGCATTGGCCTGCCCTTCTACGCGCAGCGCCGCACCACGCTTATGTTCAACGGCTACACCGATCAGGTGGCCTCGCTGTATAACGGGATGGACCTGCGGAGAAACTTTTGAAGCGGAGTTAGCGGTGCTAGCACGGTGAATCAGAAGTTCGCATCATAATGAAATTGTCATCCTGAGCGAGTCCCGGGGTGCCGGGACGAGTCGAAGGACCTGCGGTTGCTTTTCGTCGGACTTAGGATTCACCACGACACTGAGGTTTCTATGGGCACGACATATTCAGTGAAGGCAAGCTTCTGCGCCGTTCTAACTCCGCTAACTCCGCCAGCCCCGCTAACTCCGCTCTTAGGACGACCATGAAACGCACGACACTCATCACTCTCAAAACGCTCACCTGGATCGCGTGCCTTTCGGTCGCGGGCCGCCTTGTTTGGGGCATGGTTACCAATGACCTCGGCCCCGACCCCTCGGCGGCGATCGCCTTCGCCACAGGCAAAGCCACGATCTGGCTGCTCGCCATCAGCCTCGCCATCACGCCCCTGCGCCGCCTGTCGCCGCGGCTGAACTGGCTCATCAAATTCCGCCGCCTCTTCGGGCTCTTCGCCTTTTTCTACGCCACACTGCACATGCTCACGTACGTGGCGCTCTATTCCGGATTCAGCGTGGCCGCCATGGAATCCGACATCGCCAAACGCCGCTTCATCACCATGGGTGTCGCCGCGTATCTGCTGCTTGTGCCGCTTGCGCTCACGTCCACCACGTGGGCCATTCGCAAGCTTGGCGGCAAAAACTGGAATCGCCTGCACAAGCTGGTCTACGCCGCGGCCATTTGCGGAGTGATTCACTACTGGTGGCAAGTGAAGACCGGCGTCATTACGCCGCTCACCATCACCCTCGTTCTCGCTGTGCTTTTGCTGGCGCGCCCTGTGACAGCCTGGTTGCAGCGCCGCAAGGCACGGGCCGCCGTCACAGCGTGATTGATGCATTTCTACTGGTCTGCAGAGTTCGTTTTCGGCGCTTCCTGCGGTTGCATTGTCACGTCGTTCATGTCGCTCTGAACACTCAGCGGGATTTCTTTATCTAAATAGCGGTGAACCTCGGGCGCAGGTTGCGGCGAAGAAGATGAGTCAGCCGAACCTGCATTCTGGTTGGCTGTATTCGTATCCTGGACGTCCGCCACGCGCAATACATAGTCACCCGCAGGCACATAATCAAATGAAAAACTGCCATCCCGGCGCATATTGGCGGCGCGGGCTTCTTCGCGGTCGTCGGCATAGAGCAAGTGGATCCTCGCGCCGTTCGGAGCGTGCCCGTCCATACCGGCAGCCACATTTCCGCCGACCGTGAACATCCCCGTCAACGGAATCACGATGTCGGTTCCGCCGCGAATCTCACCGTCGCTCACCTTCACTGCTTCCGCATTCTTTTTGCGAAACGAGCCGCCAAGGCAGACGCGAGGCGCCGATTCTTCTGACTTGACTGGAAAGAGAGTGCAGACCTTATACTCTCCCGCCGGGAGATTGGTGATCCTGAAGCGGCCGTGGCTATCGCTTTTTTCCTCCAGCGCCCAATTGCTGCCGCTATCGCCCACCGCGGTCCAGTCGCCTTGCGCGGTCTTGCGCAGCAGTTGAAACCGCATGCCGATTGCGGGGCTTGAGTCATCGTAGCTGACGGTTCCGTCGATCTCCGCGCCGCGCTCGATCGCCAATTTCAGTTCGCTGGTGTGCTGAGCGCTCACGGTCACTTCGGCGAAGTGTTCCTTCCATTGATTCAGCGCTTCCACTATTTGTGCGTCATCGCTGTCTTGCTGTTTCGCCCGATTGAAGTCGATGCCGCGCTCCGGGTCGAGATACCCATTGAGCGTGGCAAAAGCATAGTAGTCGCCGGGCGGAACTGCTTCAATCGTGAACCGCCCGTCGAGGCCTGTTGCAGTTTCTTCCAAGTCCAAGTGGCCATTTCCGGAGTTGCTGTTGGCGCTGAAGACTGCAGCAGGCAGCAGTTGCACTTCCGCAAAGCGCGCCGGCTTACCGGTATCCGTGCAAATCACAACGCCAGTCACAGTTCCTTTTGTTGGATCGGGCTTTCGCGGTGAGTCGTCTTCGGGGCACCCGCTTAGCAGCAGGCAAATGGCAGGCAACGTCCACAACCAACACCGCCTGATGACATGCATCGTGCGCACCTCAGGACAGAGGGAATTCTAGCACCGTCTGCGCCACTGGACTGAAACTCTTGCGATGCAGCGGCGTCGGCCCCAGCCGCCGCAGCGCTTCCAGATGCTCCGCCACGCAATAGCCCTTGTGCCGCGCCAGCCCGTAGCCGGGATAGACCGCGTCTAACTCCACCAGCAATTGGTCGCGGTGTACCTTGGCCAGCACGCTTGCTGCCGCAATCGAAACGCTGCGCCCGTCGCCCTGCACCACAGCCTGCTGCGGGCACGGCCAGTCAATGGTGTCACGCCCGTCGATCAGCAGATAGTCGGGCAACATCGCCAGTTGCTCCACAGCCATGCGCATGGCCAGCAACGACGCACGCAGAATGTTGATGCGGTCGATCGTCTCCGCATCCACGGCCGCAATGGCCCACGCCACGGCCTCGGCGCGAATCGTCGCGTCAAATTCGTTGCGCTGCTTCTCGGTGAGTTGTTTTGAGTCTGTGAGGCCTTGCAGGCGGCAGCCTTTGGGAAGAATCACGGCCGCTGCCACCACCGGTCCGAACATGGGGCCGCGTCCCACCTCGTCCAGTCCGGCAATGTGCAGCGCGCCGCACCGCCGCGCGGCGTTCTCCAGCCGCCATCCGCAGATTGGAGCCGTGGTCATGCACACAGTATAGAAAGAATCGTGCGGCCTTCAGGGCCTGAATATGCACAGCAGCGAGATGAGATGCCCGGTATCTGCCGATATGCTAGTGTGGCTACAGATTCGCAGACGGCGTCCACATGGATACCGACCGAGAAAAAGGCCCCGGCGTGATAAACCGGGGCCTTTGATTTTGTGGGATGTCTCACGCCCCGCCGGTTGCCGATCTTCTGCGATGAATACGAAAAGCCGGCTGCGATCGCTTACACGCGTGCGAACGCATAGTCGCGCTCCGCCCGGCAAATGCGCACCTTGAATTCTTCGTACCAGGTGTCGCGCCCGCGTTGCTGCGCCACGAGGTGCGCCGCGTTCGCCTTCCACGCTGTAATCGACTCCAGGCTCTCCCAATAGGAAACCGTAATCCCCAGCCCATCGCTCCCTGACTCGTCACGTGCCGATTCAATGCCAAGAAACCCCGGCTGCGCAGCCGCAAGCTTCTCCATCGCCTCGGCCATCTTCCCATACCCGTTGTCGCCAGCGGTGCGCAGGGAAGTGAAGATCACGGCGTAATAGGGAGGAGCGGGCGTGTCTGAAATCGTCATGCGAACAGTATATGGACATAGATGGCCCCGCAAGATGGTAGGCTATCTATCGAAACAGGAGGTTATTGGCAATGCCGAAATTCGTAATCGAGCGCGAGATTCCCGGGGCCGGAAAGCTGACCCCGGAACAACTGCAAGCGATTTCTCAAAAGTCCTGCGGCGTCCTCAAATCCATGGGACCCCAGATTCAGTGGCTGCAGAGCTATGTTACCGACAACAAGATTTACTGCATCTACATCGCCCCGGATGAGGAAACCGTGCGCCAGCACGCCCAACAGGGTGGATTCCCGGCAAACTCCATCGCCCGAGTCCGCACTGTCATCGATCCCACAACCAGCGAATAGGACCGCGAAAAACTCCCGCACAGCGACGGAATCAACCCGAAATCAGTCCAGGTTCCACGGTCCACGGCAGATTCCGCGCAGCAAAAACCCCGGCCGAAGCCGGGGCTGTTTTCTTCATTGCATCTCTTCGAGCCGCGGGGGCCACTGATCTCTGATCTCTGACCCCTGATCTCTGTGCTACGCGCGGACTTTGCCGGTCACGCGATCCACTTCTCTCAGGCGGGCAGCCTTGCCGCGCAATCCGCGCAGGTAAAACAGCTTGGCGCGCCGCACTTTGTAGCTGCGCATCAGCTCCACCTTGTCGACGACCCTGGAGTTGAAGGGGAAGATGCGTTCCACCCCTTGCCCAAAGCTCATTTTGCGCACGGTGAACGTGCCCTGGGCGCCTTTGTTAATGGCGATCACCAGGCCTTCAAAGGCCTGCAACCTCTCTTTATCGCCTTCTTTGATCTTTACTTGCACGCGAACTTGGTCGCCGGGCACAAATGCCGGCAAATCGGTGCGCTTCAGCTTGTCAGCCAGGCGCTGCATTACGGGATGGATGGACATTGGGTTCTTCCTGAGATGGACTCGTCTTAGAGTGATTCCTGCGAAGAAACGCAGAATATTCAGTTTATCAAAGATTTCCGGCTGCGCCTAATCCCTCTATCCTCAATCCCGAGCCCCTCCAACCGGGCGTCTCCAGCCCGCGGAAGTTGCCCCATCCTTTCCGCGCGACCGGGGCCCCCGCAAACAGGTCTTCGTTCGTGGGGTGGCTGGGCGGAAAGGGTGGGATCGCAATCTTCATCCCCCATGCGCGCCCGCTTGCGCTATATTTTCCGCATGGACTCGCAATCCGATCTGCTCCGTCATACTCTGGCCACGCTCGCTTACCGTACCTCCCGGGCCCTCGAGAACGCTCCGGAGTCCTTTGCCAACTTCGACGGCGCAGGTCGCCGCCCCGTTCAGATCCTCGCCCACATGGGCGATCTCTTTGACTGGGCGCTCTCCATGGCGCAAGGCAAACCCGCCTGGCACAACTCCGAGACCCTCGCCTGGCCCGAAGAGCAGCAACGGTTTTTCGCCGCACTCGGCGCCTTCGATCAATATCTGGCCTCCGATGCGCCGATCCAGGCGCCCGTCGAGCGGCTCCTCCAGGGACCCATCGCCGACGCCCTCAGCCACGCCGGCCAACTGGCCATGCTGCGCCGCCTGGCCGGCGCGCCCATCCGCGGCGAAAACTACTACGTAGCCTCGATCACAGTTGGTCAAGTCGACGCCGCGCAACCCGCCCCGGTTAAGACCTTCTAGTAGCTCATCGCAGCGCTCCGTTCCGCTCATCCGCTATAAGAATCTCGCTTCGTTTGTCTCTCAGCCGCGCGCCCGCGCGCCCGTCCTCTTTTCCGCGCCAAAATTTCCAGAGAATTTCACTGTTTATTCAAAGACAGGCATTTGTAAAAAGTTAACTCTTGCATAATCAGCGAAATATATTTTTATCTTGACAATCGTATATTTAGTGGATAAAAATGATGACGGTGAC
>JARLFZ010000086.1 GCA_031296305.1 Occallatibacter sp.
TACCTGCGTTACGCTGCTCGGGCTACTCGGGCTCCTGCTGGCCTGGCGCAACACACCGGACGAAGTACTCCGCTACGCCGGCGTGCTCTTTCTCTTTCCGCTCATGTACTACTTCTCGCACCCCGAGCCGTACCACCTGCGTCCGGTTGATCCGCTGCTGGCGATTCTGGGCTGCCAGGCGATTCTGGCGCTGCGCGAGCGCGTCAGGGCAGGGGGATTCCTGCCGACTCGTGAGCCCGTCCAAGTTCCGGCGATGGATTAAAGGCCCATTGCGGATTGAGGCACCCCGCCCAGGCCGTGCTTGGGCGGGGCTCACTTTTTAAGGCTTCTGCACCGGCGCATCCAGCACCGGCTTGGTCTTTCCCGCGGCGGTCCTGCCCGGCGCGCCGTCGAGGTCGAAGACAATGACCTCGTTTGCACCCGGATGCAACCACGGACCCGGTATATAAAGCGTCTTCTGCGGGCCGATACTCCATACGCGGCCGAGGGCATGACCGTTCACCCACACCATTCCCTTGACGAAGCTGCTGGTGTCGAGAAAGGTGTCGCCGGGGTGGTCCACCTGCAACGCGCCGCGATAGAAGCACGCGCCCGTGCAATCGGCATCGCGGAAGGCGAGCTTCTCGGGATCGCTCATGGGCAGCGAGTAGATTTGCCAACCTGTCAGTGGCTTGCCGCTCAGTGTGACCTGCTTCGTAATACCTTTGCGCTCGTCGCGAATTTCCGGGCCGAAGTTCACGCGGCCTGAATTCTCGACGAGGATGTCGAGGCGGTTTTTGGGATCTTTGAGGTCAACATGGATCTGGTTCTGCTGATTGCTGCGGTAGAGCGTGCCGATGAGGGCGCCGTTGGCGTAGATTTTGGCGTAGTCGTGAAGTTCATCGAGGACCAAGTCGCCGGAGACGGGCTGGTCAATGGTGATGCGATAGAGGATGTAACCAAATGACTGGTTGAGATCCTCCATGGGTTGAATTTGCTCGGACATGAACGGCTGCGGCAGCGTTTGCCACATCGAGGCGGACTCCTTGAATTCCACGGGAGGTGTCGCAATGGGCGGATCGACTACCGGAACCGGCGGTGGCGTTACACCCGTGGCCTTGGCGATGGCGTCGCGGAATGGGAAGTACTTGGCGCCCGGGCGACCGCTCTCGTCAATTGCCGAGTCGTAGTCGTAGCTAGTCACGTCCGGGTGGTATGGCATGTGATCCATATCCGCACCGTTCATCCAGCCGAAGCTGGTTCCCCCATGCACCATGTAAATACTGATCGAGTAGCCCTGTGCGAGAATCCATTGCAGCTCATCGGCCTGTGCCTTGGCGTCGGTGGTGTGGTGGGCGATACCCCAGCTATCGAACCATCCGTCCCACCACTCCGTGGCCATGAACGGTCCGTCGGGGCGCAGCTTGTGCAGCGTCGCAAACGCTTTCGGCGCGTTGCCGGGCGCAAAGTTGATGCCGGCCGGCAATCCCGGCAGCGAGCCATTTGGGATTTGCTCGGGTCCATCGGCGGTGTAGATCAGGGATTTGCTGAATCCCGCATCGACGATATCGCGATGAATTTGCTCCATGTAACTGTGGTCGCTGCCGAACGAGCCGTACTCGTTCTCCACCTGCACCATGACGATGGGTCCGCCATTGGCGAGTTGCAGGGGCGCGAGCTCCTTACCCAGACGCAGCAGCCAACGCCGCGCCGGCCCCATGAACTTTGGATCGGCGCTGCGCACCACAATTCCGTGGTCCTTCAAGAGCCATGCCGGGAATCCACCCCACTCCCACTCCGCGCAGGAATAGGGACCCGGCCGCAGATTCACCAAGAGTCCTTCGCTCTGCGCCTCGCGCACAAACTCCGCCACGTCATGCTGGCCCGTAAAGTCGTACACGCCGGGCTGCGGCTCATGAAAGTTCCAGAACACATAGGTTGTGATGGTGTTCAGCCCCATCGCCTTGGCCATGCGCAGGCGCGCGCGCCAATACGCGCGGGGAATGCGCGCATAGTGCATTTCGCCCGCGATGATCTGGAACGGCTTGCCGTCGAGTACAAATTTCCCGTTTTCCACACCGAAGGTGCGCGGTGCAGGGGTCTCGCCGCTCGAGCGCGGCGTGCTGGACACTTGCGCTGCGCGTGCGGTCGCGAACGAAACAGTGAAAGCAACGAAGACGAGAGCAGAGAGCAACTTGATTTTGCCGGCCATGAACGTTCTTCCTGTGATGCAGCTTTAAATTCGGACACCGCGCCGCGCCCACTAGACACTTGCGCAATCCATGTGCAGACATCCCTTGCGCGCGCCCACCCCATCATATGCCACATGGGCGTTAGCCTGTGCCCGCCGGCGATGCGCATAGTAGACTGGGCGTTGATTGCGCAACGGGAGAGCGCTCGATGCAAATTACGTTTGCCGCTTCAGAAAGCACGCCGCTGGCCAAGACCGGCGGACTGGCCGACGTGGTGGGCGCGTTGCCGCCCGAGCTGGTCAAGCTGGGGCATCAGGTCACGGTCTACCTGCCGTTTTACGCGCGCATCCGGCGGCTCATTGAAGGCGAGCCGAATTATGCCGTCCGCTCCATCACCGTTCCCTTCCGCAGCTACAACCGTTTTGCCGGCGTGGTCGACGGCGGCAAGCGCGATGGGGTGCAGTATTTCTTCGTCGATTGCCCAGAGCTCTTTGACCGCAAGGAGCTGTACGGTGCTGCCGGTGTCGATTATGCCGATAACGCGGAGCGCTTCGCTCTCTTTTGCCGCGCCGTCATTGAGGCGTCAAAACTCCTCGGCGTGCCCAATGTCTTTCACGTCCACGATTGGCAGGCCGCGCTGATTCCCGTCTATCTGCGCACCACCTACCTCGACGATCCCGTCCTGCGCAGCGCGGCCACCGTACTCACGATTCACAATGCCGCCTACCAGGGCAAATTTCCGCCCGTTACCACCGAGCAACTCCTCTTTCCGTGGGAGATTTTCACCATGGATCAGGTGGAGCAGTTCGATCGCTTCAACTTTTTGAAGGGCGGCGTGGTTTTTTCTGACTTGCTCACCACGGTCAGCCGCAAATACGCCGAGGAGATCCAGACGGCCGAGTTTGGCGAATTGCTTGAAGGAGTTCTGTTGAAGCGCGCCGCCGATCTGCACGGCATTTTGAACGGCGTGGACTACACGCAGTGGAATCCGGCAGTCGACGGCCACCTGGCCGCGCACTACACACCCGAGAATCTCGAGGGCAAGCGCATTTGCCGCGCCGATCTGCTGCACGCCTTTGGCCTTGAAAAGGTGGCGGATACCACCCCCGTCATCGGCATCGTTTCGCGCCTGGCCACGCAAAAGGGATTCGGCATTGTGGCGAAGATCGTTGAAGAGTTGGCGGATCGCGATTTGGCCGTGGTCGCGCTCGGCACTGGCGATCCTTACTACGAAAACCTCTTTCGCGGCTGGGCCTTCCGCCATCCTGCCACCGTGGCCGTGCAGATTCGCTACGATGACGCCCTGGCGCACAAGATCGAAGCCGGCGCCGACATGTTTCTCATGCCTTCACTCTACGAGCCCTGCGGCCTCAACCAGATGTACTCGCTCAGGTACGGCACGGTGCCGATTGTGCGCGCGACTGGCGGGTTGGACGACACCATCGAGGAGTGGGACGCGGTGAAGGGAACCGGCACCGGATTTAAATTCGAGGGTTACGATCCCGAGGCCCTGCTCATCGAGATTGACCGCGCCCTCGAAGCATTCCGTGACAGGAGGGGCTGGACGCGCCTGATGCGCAACGGCATGGCCCGGGACTACGGCTGGTCCGGGCCGGCGAAGGAATACGTGCGGGTCTACGAGGAGGCTGTGCAACGCAAGACGTAGCCGCCCTATCTTCCGCTCCGGGCAAGCCAGGCAATCAAGTCCATCGCCGCGGTGAACTCCGCGTATACCCCAGCGATCACGACGGCAATGGCGATGACGGCTTTCAGGAAAGCCGTGATATCGCTCCTCTGCCGCATCTCGCGATAAACGAGAACCGCCGCGCCGCCGCCGATGAGGACCGAGATCGCAATGAACAAGATGGCGTGCGGGTTTTGGCCCGGGCAATCGCAGGGGCAAAGCAGGAGTGCGGCAGTGGACGCCGAGATGAGGCCAAAGATCAGCGCACGGCAGCGCCACAGCCGCCGAGGCCTTTCCGTTGCCGAATTTTCTAAGAGAAAAAATCTGCTGTTCCGCATCTGTGCTGCGCCCGTGATCCTGGCCCCGCCAGCTTTGGTCGCCGGCTCCTATTTCTCTTGACGCTCTGAATCGCGCCCGGTTTTTCCACAGGAAAAATCTGCTTTAGGGTTTGATCGCCATCCTGAGCATTCATCAGGCATTACATTGAATTTAATTCCAAATTCACAAAGGCAGCGAAAGAGATATTTTTTCTCGCTTGTTTGCTCGAAAGGTGAGTAGATGAAACATCTCTCCTGCTCTTCACATTCTCCGGGGCGGCTCGTCTGGAGGTGTCTTCTCCTCGGTTTGCTGGTTCTGGCAGTTGCGGGCCCTGTTCATGCGCAATCTACATTCGGCGCCATCCTGGGTATGGTGCGCGATGCCACCGGAGCTGTCATCCAGAATGCGCAGGTGACGCTCCAGAACACCGGAACCCAGACCACGCTGGTGGCCATGGTGGACGAAAGCGGCAACTACGCCTTTCGCAACCTGGACGTGGGCTCCTATAAGCTGACGATTGCCGCGCCCGGCTTTGAGACCGCAGCGCTGCCCCAGATTGCGCTGGCCGCGCGCGAAACCCGGCGCATCGACGCAACATTGCGGCCCGGCGCCCAGACCCAGACCGTGGAAGTGAGGGAAGACGCCGAACCGGTGATCACCACCGATGCCTCGAACCTGGCTGAAACAAAGCTGGGCGACGAACTGGTGAATCTTCCCGTGGCCATCTATTCGCGGTCCACGGGCTCCACGAGCCCTATCTCCACGCTCACCACCGAATCAGGCGTGCAGACCGACGATAGCGGCGAGCTGGCCGTGATGGGAGCGACGCCTGCATTGCTGAGCATCACCATCGACGGCATCTCCTCGGTGGGCGTTGAGTATTCGGGACCGGTGAACGAGATGTTCCCCTCCTTCAACTCCATCGAGGAGATTCGCGTCTCGGAGGCGGACAATAGCGCCGAGTTCTCGGGCGTGGCCGACATTACCACCGTCTCCAAGGCCGGAACGATCCGCTACCACGGAGGCCTCTTCGAGAACAACGAGAATACCGTCTTCAACTCCAACAATCCCTTTGCGCTCTCCAAGCCGCGCATTATCATGAACGATTTTGGCGGAACCATGGGTGGGCCGCTGCGCATTCCGATAATCGCGTCCAATAGCAATCGCACATTTTTCTTTGCCAGCTACGAGGGTTTGCGCTTGCCGCGGGAAACGCCCATGCTGCTCAGCGTGCCATCGGCTGCCATGCGCACGGGAGATTTGACTGCGTATTACGGATCGGCAACTCCGGTGCGGGTGACGCCAACACCCATCGCCGCCGCGGTGCTGAAGTATCTGTTTCCCGTCCCCAATTACGGTGCGGCGGATTCCTACGCGAACAACTATCAGATCAACTTTCCCTCGCCCATCTCTGCCAATCAGGGTGACATTCGTTTGGACTGCACCCTTTCCTCGCGCCAATCCATCTTTGCGCGCTTTTCCTACAAGAATCGCCAGGTGCTGACCGCGCCCTCCGCGGCCTGCACCTATGCGTACTGCGCGGAGGCCGGCAGCCCGCTGCAAGGTGCGTACAACACGCCGGAGATCGACGAAGGGCTTACCTTCGCGCACAATTTCATCTTCAATCAGAATCTGCTGAACGAATTTCGCGGCGGATTCAACATTCAGCACACCTCCGAAACGCAGAAGTACGCAACCTCGCAGCTCCTCGCAGAAACCGGCTTTGCTTCGGTCGTGCCGCAGCCCGACACCCAGTGGTCAGAGGCGCCGCAGGTGCTCATCAACGGCTTCATGTCCACCGGCGCGGGCAATCCGGGCATGCAACGCGGCCAGATTTTTCAGCTTCTCGATAACGTGACCTGGACGCGCCATGCACACACCTTCAAGTTTGGCGGCGAATTCGAGCGCCTGACCGATCACGACGACAACGTCTACGGCAACTACCGCTCTGGATGGTACGTCTTCAACGGCAGCTCCGACGTCGGCCAAAGCATCGGCGATCCCTACACTGCTTTTCTGCTCGGATATCCGGATTACACCGAGGTGAGCTCGACCAACAACTCCACGATGGATGGACTCGGCTACTCATGGGCGGTGTTTGCGCAGGACGATTGGAAGGTTTCGCGAAATCTCACGCTCAATCTGGGCCTGCGCTACGAGTCGCACCCTCCTATCCACGACACGCACTGGAACACGGCCACCTTCATGCCCAATTGGTCCGGCATCGGCAGCGACGGCGTGACCAAGGTCAACGGCGCCGTGGTCGTTCCCAACGCGCAGGCGAGCAAGAATGCGTCGCAGGCCTTCCGCGACGGCATTGCGCCCACGCCGATTTTGACCGCGGCACAAGCGGGCATTCCTGAGTCGTTGCGCTTCACCGATCACACCGATTTCGGCCCGCGTCTGGGATTTGCATGGCGTCCTCTGGGCAACGACCGCACGGTTTTGCGTGGCGGCTGGGGGCGCTTCATCGAGACGCCGCTCGGCTTCTCGCTGGTCGCCGGCTGGGCCGTGGCTGCGAGTTACGTGCCCACCTACAATCAGGGCTACGACTCCAGCGGCGTCACTCCGCTGCTCTCGCTCGCCAATCCGTTCAACCCTGCGACAGCGGCCACGGGAGGTTTCTACTACGCTTTTCCCGTCCACTACGTCGACCCGACGGTCCAGCAGTGGAGCCTGACCTTCGAACAGAATATGGGTCAAAGCATCGGCCTCCGGCTCTCTTATTCCGGCAGTCACGGCCAGGATCTGGAAGCTATGGAAGACCTGAACCAGGTGCACCCGAACACCGTGGGCTACGACACCGCCTCCGCCAGCCTCCCATACCCCAACTGGAGCGTGATTCAGAGCGTCGAAAACGCTTCATTCAGCAACTACCAGAGTGGCACCGTGGAGATCTCGCGGCACAGCGAGAAGTCGCTCAGCTTCGATTTGAGCTACATGTTTACACGCGACCTTTCCAATGCGGGCGGCGTGGCGCCCACCGCGTTTGCCGTGTCCGGCGGAAGCTTTCTCACGGATCGATTCAATCCCGGCCTCGATTACGGCAACGTCATCTACGATCGCAGGCAGCGCTTTCTGGCGACTTACCTCTACAATTTGCCTTTCGGCAGCGGCCAGCGCTGGCTGACCAAGAGCAGCGCGGCCAGGGCGCTGGCGGGTAACTGGCAACTCGCGGGTGTCACGGTCTTCCAGAGCGGCCCATTTCTCACGCCTAGCGAGCAATCGACCGATCCGGCAGGAACCAACATCCTGACCACCGTGGGCATGACGCGCACCGACATTAAGCCGGGGGGCCGTATTTATGCCGCTCACCGCACTACGAGCAATTGGCTCGACCAGCCCTGCTCCGACTCTGCCTGCACTACCGGCGACCCGAACTCCGGCTTCTCCATTCCGGCGGCCAATCGCGGTCATTTCGGTAACGCTCCGGTGGGCGGCGTCGTCGGCCCCGGCACGGCCAACTTCTCGCTGTCGCTGATGAAAGCCGTCACATTGAACGAGCAGACCAGCTTCCGTTTCAGCGTGGAGGCGGCAAATGTCTTCAACCATCGCAACTACGAGCCGCCGAACATGCAGGTCGACTCCGGTGGCTTCGGATCGATTACGGGATTGCAGACGGCCGAAGGCGCGGGCCCGCGCAGCCTGGAGCTGACAGGGCGATTCAGTTTTTAAGAGCCGGTGCAGGCAGGGATGGAGTTCTCCGCGATAATGGAAATCTTCCGCGCCGCACTCTGCTAACCTGTGGACTCCTGTGAAGGAAACTTTTCCCGGAGGTTTGCGATGCACTTTCGTTCGATAGCAGCGTGTTGTTTATTGAGTCTGGGTTTGCTGACTGCGATGGCACAGATGGGTACCCCGGCGAAGGGGCCGGAGATTGGCACCATTGCCACGCCAGCCGTGGCTTTCGATTCGCAGTTGAGCGTGATCGAGGGCGAGATGATGAGCGCGGTAAAAGCCATGCCCGCCGACAAGTTCGATTTCGCACCCAGCCAGGCGATCTTTGTGCCGGGGCAAAAGACCGAGTTCGCAACTGTCAGAACGTTCGCGCAGCAGGCGACCCATGTGGCGGAGGCGAATTACTTCTTCTACAACATCGTCAGCGGACTTCAACCGGACAGGGATCCACGCGCGATCCTCAAGCTGACCAACAAGGACGACGTTGTGGCCGCATTAGCGGCTTCATTTGCATTTGCCCACAAGGCGATTGCCACGCTGACACCGGCCAACGCGTTTGAAGTCATCAAGTCGCCGGAGCCGGGCTTCCAGACGCGCGCCACGCTGGCTTCGTTTGGCATTTCCCATTGCTGGGATCACTACGGGCAGATGGTCGAATACCTGCGCATGAATGGAATCGTGCCGCCGGCCAGCGCGAAGTAGCGGAGAGGGCTGCGTGGAACCCGAAAGATAGGTTGGCGTGTCGGTATCCCACCCTTGCCGCGATGAAACTGCGGCAAGGATGGGGCAACCTCAACTGCTGAACTAGTTGTGCTTGCCCTTCCACTCCGCGTACGGCCCCTGGAAGTCTTCGATCTCCTTGTCGTGGAAGATCCACATGCGCGTGGCGACTTCATCGATCAGGTCGTGGTCGTGCGTGACCAGCAGCACCGTGCCCTCGTACCGTTGCAGCGCAATGTTCAGCGCATTGATCGCTTCCAGGTCGAGGTGGTTGGTAGGCTCGTCGAAGATCAAGATGTTGGGTTTGGTCAGAATCAGTTTGCAGAAAGCGAGCCGCGCCTGCTCGCCGCCAGAGAGCGCCTTGGTCGGCTTCGAGCCCTCTTCGCCGCTGAAAAGCATCTGCCCCAAAATTCCGCGAATGTCTTCAACGTGCGCGGCAGGGTTCCACTGATGCAGCCAGTCGGCAACCGTGAGGCCCGGCTCAATGGTCGAGCCCACGTCTTGCGGGAAGTAGCCCACCTGCGCCTCGTGGCCCCAAAATACTGAACCCGAGTCGAGCGTGAAACCCTTTTCGGCCAGGCCGGGATAGTTTGCCAGCAGGGACTTCAACAACGTGGTTTTGCCGGCGCCGTTGCGGCCCATAAGGCAGATTTTTTCGCCGCGCAGAACGTTGGCGGTGAAGCCATCAATTACTTCCTGTTCGCCGTAATACTTCGTCAGGTGCTTCAACTCCAGAACGTGCTTGCCGCTGGGCCGCGTCTGGTCGAAGCGGATGTACGGCCGCTGGATGTTGGAACGTGCCAGGTCATTAGTCTGTAGCCGCTCCACTTCCTTGCGCCGGCTCGTTACCTGGCTCGAGCGCGTGCCCGCAGCAAACCGCGCAATAAAATCGTTCAACTGCGAAATCTTCTTCTCGCGCTGCGCGATCTGCGCCTCCAGCGTGGAGCGGATCTGCGTCTTCGCCATCACCATCTCGTCATAGCCGCCGGTGTAGGTGATGATGGTTTCGTAATCGATGTCGGCGGTGTGCGTGGTGACCGAATTCAAAAAGTGCCGGTCGTGCGAAATCGCGATCAGGGTGCCGTTGTAGTTCGTCAAAGTATCCTGCAGCCAGTGGATCGATTCGAGATCGAGATAGTTGGTGGGCTCGTCGAGCAGCAGCGCTTCCGGTTTGCCGAAGAGCGCCTGGGCCAGCAGTACGCGCACTTTTTGCCCGCCCTGCAACTCGCCCATCTTGCGCTCATGCAGGGCTTCGGGAATGTCGAGGCCGTCGAGCAGCACGGCGGCATCGCTCTCGGCGGTGTAGCCGTCCTCGTCGCCGATGGTGCCTTCCAACTCGCCCAGCCGCATGCCATCTGCGTCGGTCATTTCCGGCTTGGCATAGATGCGGTCGCGTTCTTCCAGCGCGGCCCATAGCGGCTTGTTGCCCATGATCACGGTGTCGATGACGCGATACGCGTCGAAGGCGAACTGATCCTGGCGCAGCACGCCCAGTTTGCGCGGGCGCACCACCGTGCCCTTCTGCGCATCCAGTTCGCCGGTCAGGATTTTCATAAAGGTCGACTTGCCCGAGCCGTTCGGCCCGGTCAGTCCGTAGCGGCGTCCCGGCGTGAAGGTCGTGCTCACGTCCTCGAAGAGAATCTTCGAGCCGTAGCGCATGGAAAGATTGCTGACGCTGATCATGGTTCCCGGTTCCTGAGGAATTTGTCCGCTCTCGCCCGCGAGCCACAACGCCGCACAGGCCGCGTGTGCTCCTTTTCAACCTGGGTTGAAGCGGATTTTGGGCCACATTTGCACGCGGCCCCGGAGAGCTTCTGCTCTTTCAGTTTCTCACAGGACGGCTGTCGATGGCAGCGCGGCAAACGGGCAGGAATTCGCCCAGCTCATGCGGCAACCCATTCGCGCAACGCGAACCGGGCGATGCGATTGTTGAATGCGGCAACGCTCAAGGTGCCGGCGGAGCCGCATACCTGCCGGCCTTCACCCACAAGAAGTCCGAGCTCTCCGCCGGCCCACCGTAGTCTTTCACCACATCCAGCAGCACAGTGGTCGGCGCAAAGCACTGCCGATACACCAGCCCCTCTCCACTCCCGTGGCCCGGCCGGATCAGGTTGACATCCAGCATGAAGTAAGGCGGCGGAGTTCCCAGACTCACGACGCCGTTGTGCACCATATTCGTGATCTCATGAATGCCCCCGCCCGAAAAGGTCTCTGTCCCGTCGTTATGCACTCCGGACTCGTAATGTGGCGGGTTGTCCACGTTGTAGCTGGTGTCGATCGCCACCTGAATGTGCGTGATCGGCGTCATGGTCTTGGCATTCACGACCCGCAGCACCACGGAACACGAATTCTTCGATCCCGGCCCATACATTCCGTTGACGTAGTTGGCGGCGTCATCGCCGGTCTCGCCGGCGATAAGTTGGTCCGCAGTTGGCGGAGGTTTCTTGCCAGCGCAGGCTGCCGGCAGTGCGAAAACCGAGGCGGCTGGCGGCCCGAACGAAACCTTGGTCACATCCACCAGAGTCATCACGGCCGTTCCGGGCCCACTCATTTGGGCCCGAATCACGAGGCCATCCTTGGTGTCGATCCATGCCTTCAGATTCGCGCCCTGGGTGCTGCCGGCATATACTTCGGTCGCGATTCCATTGATGGTTTCGCTACCTGTGGGCTTGAGGTCGCCCTTCGCGATACCGCTTTGCAGCTCTGCAGTGCCCGCGAAGGGATCGCCCCAGTCGCCGGAGAAAGTGCCAGCGTTGCACGCGACGGCGCTGTCGTTCGGAGTCCACGTATAGTTGGTGCCCGTTGCGAGATCGTAGAGGCTGAAGGTCCGCGAGGCCGGAGCGCCCCCTTGTGCGGCAGTGTTGAAAACCACCAGGGCCTTGGAGCCGCTACGATAGATGGTCGTCGTTGCACCTGGTGCGCCTCCCGATTCTGTGATTGTGTAAGCCGTCGGTGGTGTTTGAGCCGTCAAACAGGCCGCGGCCGCGAGACTCAGGCGCGCAACGAACTTCTTAATCGACATGCGATTACTCTCCAAAACAGAGATAAAGACGCCGGAATGGATGGGAAGAACCTGGCCCTGAGGAGTGGCCCCGAAAGTAGTGCCATCATAGTGACCGCACCAGTGGCAGTCAATTGTCAATTTGCGCGTGCTGCTGTTCAGCTTCGACCCGGGCCCGGCTAGAAAATATCGGTTAGCTTGGCGAACGCGTCGAGCTCAATCAGGTGCTGGCGCTCGGGCGCGGCGTCAACTTCGGCGTGCTCCAACACCCACGTGTCTTTGTGAAAGAGAAACACCGCATGCAGTCCGGCGGCCAACGCGGGGTTGATGTCGCTCCTGGGGCTGTTGCCGATCATCCAACTGGTATGCGGCGTCAGCTCATGCCTCGCAATCACTTCGCGATAGGTCGGCGGATCTTTTTCGGCGACAATTTCGACCGAAGAGAAAAGCTCGGAGAGCCCCGATCGCGCCAGCTTGTCGGCCTGCTCGGCGTGGTTGCCCTTGGTCATCAGGATGAGATGATGCCGGCTGGCCAGCTGCGCGAGAGTTTCTGCGACTCCGGGCAGCAGTTCGATCTCCTGTTCCGCGATGGCGCGCGCAAAGCCGCGAATGCGTTCGCGCTTTTCTTCCATCACCGGCGCAGGGCTCAGCCGTTCGAAGCAATCCACGAGGGACCGCGTAAAGCTCGACAGCCCGTAGCCATGGGAGAGGATGGTCTCGCGCTCCACGGCGTTCAGCGCCTGACGTACCTGGGCAGGCGAGTACTCGTGATGGTCCAGAAAGCTGATGAACGCGGCGATGGCGCGCTCAAAGTAGATGTTGTTTTCCCACAGCGTATCGTCTGCGTCGATGAGCAGGGTTTGGCCGGCAGGGAAGCGGGGCATAGATTGATGGTAAAGGCTGCGGGGTGTTTATTTCCAGTGTGCCATAGAAGTTTATAGCCGAGTTAGCGCAGTTGACAAGTGTAAAGTAACAGGCTACACTTTACTTGTGAAGATCCGAAGCTTCGCGCACAAGGGCCTCAAGAAGCTTTACGAGGAAGATGAGACCAAGGGCCTCGCAGCCGCCACGGTCGATAAACTTCGCAAGATGCTTCTGTTCCTCGACGAAATGGAGAATGCGGAAGAATTGTTTGCTCTTCCGGCGTGGCGAGCGCACACGCTGACGGGCAATCGCAAGGGAACCTGGAGCCTGAGTGTGACGGCCAATCGGCGCCTGACCTTTCGCTTTGACAAGACCGGACGCGAAATCCTCGACGTAAACCTGGAAGACTATCACTGAGCTCGAATGGAGACAACCCATGCCGATGAAGAACCCGCCCCACCCGGGAGAATTTATTAAGACCGAAATCGTCGAGGCCGCGGGACTGACGGTTACAGCTGCGGCGCGGGCGCTGCGCGTTTCGCGGCCCGCCTTGTCCAGCCTCCTCAACGGCAAAGCGGACCTCTCCGGAGAGATGGCTTTGCGCATCGAAAAAGCCTTCGGCGTGAGGATGGATACACTGATGCGGATGCAGAGCGCTTACGACATCGCGAAGACGCGAAAGAATGCCGGCAAGTTGCGCATTCCGCGCCTAGGGCTTTCAAGCGCCGCTGCGTAGCGCGCCTGAACGAAACAAAGGAAGCCCGTTTATGCGCCGAGTTCCGCGCGGATTGCCGCGGCAATCGCTTCCGCATGGCGCTGCATCGCCTCTTCGCTCTCGGCCTCGATCATTACGCGCGCGAGGGCCTCGGTTCCGCTGTATCGGATGACCACGCGGCCCGTGTCCTTCAGTTCTTCTTCCGCGGCGCGAATCGCCGCGACCACCTCGGGAATCGTATCCAGCGGCTTTTTCTCGCGCACCTTCACGTTCACAATCACCTGCGGGAAGACTTTGAGGTCGGCGGTCAGTTCGTCGAGAGATTTGCCGCTGCGGGCCACGAGATCGAGGACCACGAGCGCGGTCAAAAGGCCGTCCCCGGTGGTCGCAAGGTGAGGGAAGAGAATGTGGCCTGACTGTTCGCCGCCCAGGGCCGCATTCAGCTTCTGCATCTCTTCAAGCACGTAGCGGTCGCCTACCGGTGCGCGCACCATGCGGATGCCGCTGCGTTTCAGCGCTGCTTCTAGTCCCATGTTCGACATGGTCGTCGCCACTACGATGTCTCCGGTCAGCATGCCGCGCGTTTTCAAGTCGCTTGCCGCCATTAGCAGAATGGCGTCGCCGTTGATCACGTTGCCGTGCGAGTCGGCCAGCATGCAGCGGTCGGCGTCGCCGTCGAAGGTCACTCCCAGATCAGCGCCGCGCGCTTTCACCTCTGCGGCCACGTGTTCCGGATGCAGCGCCCCGCATTTTGCGTTGATGTTGCGGCCGTCAGGCGCGGTGTGGAGCAGGGTGATGTTGTTGTGTGCCTCGCGGTCCAGGCGACGGAACAGCTCCGGCGCGATGGCCGCCGCCGCGCCGTTGGCACAATCGGCCACAAGCTTCAAGTGAGAGAGCGAGAGGCCGGGAACGCAATCGATCAGGAACTGGATGTAGTCAGCCTGGAGCGACGGATTGTCCTCGACAGCAGGAAAAACTTGCGCATCGGAGATCTCCACCTGCGAGGCGTGGTGAAGAATCTCGTCTTCCATGGCCAGTTCCAGCGCGTCGGGCAGTTTGAAACCGTCGGCGCCAAAAAGCTTGATGCCGTTGTCAGCCCAGGGATTGTGCGAAGCAGAGATGACAACGCCCGCGTGAAAGCCATGCGTGCGCGCGAGAAACGCGACGGCCGGCGTGGTGATGACGCCCGCGCTTTCCACCTGTGCGCCGGCTTCGCGCAGGCCTGCCGCCAGCGTGGACGCGATCCACGGCCCGGACTCGCGGGTGTCGCGGCCGAAAAGCACCCTGGGTTCAGCCACACTCTTGCGCAGAGTGTGCGCCAGCGCCAGTCCTACGCTGTAAATTGTCGTGGGGTCGAGCGGGGCCTGGCCCGCGATGGCGCGAATGCCGTCGGTTCCGAAAAGTTTGCGTACAGAGGATGCAGTCATGATTTCGATTTCCTGCCTCGTTTGCGGGGGGTGGGCCCAGGGTTCGCGTTGTTCGCGGTCGCTCGGGGCGCGGCGGCCGCCGTCGATTCAACGTGGCTGGTAAACGAGCCATCGGCCAGGCGCGTGGTCACACAGTCGCCCGTGGCAATCTGCGCTGTCGAGCGCACGAGCGCGCCCTCAGCCGAAAGCACCAAGGCGTATCCGCGATCCAGCACTGCCAGCGGTGATAGGGAATGCAGGCGCGCGTCGAGAGCGTTTAATGAGGCGGCAGAAGACTGCACCAGGCGCTCCAGGCAGCGGTCGAGGCGGGCGCGGAAGTCGGCCAGGTGGGCGCGCGCATGGGCCAGATTCTGCCGCGGGTCGATACGGAGCACCGCCGCGGCCAGTTCCGCAATGCGATTCTGCCGCAAGCGGAGTTGTGCGGTGAGCGCATTATCGAGCCGCTGGGTCGCATCGTCCAGACGTTGCTCCAGGCGATGCAAGAGTGTCGTCACGCGCGACTCGACACGGCTCACTGGCAGTCGCGTCAAACGCTGGCGCGCCTGCAACAGTTGAAAGCGCGCGGCGCGTTCCAGGCGATGCGATTGCGTGGCCAGATGCTCGGCAATCTTGTGCTGCGCCTCGGTAATCAATTCGGCCGCGGCTGAGGGCGTAGGCGCGCGCAGGTCGGCGACGAAGTCTGCGATCGTGAAATCGGTTTCGTGGCCCACCGCTGAGACGACGGGAAGCTTGCTCGATGCAATGGCCCGCGCTACGCGCTCGCTGTTGAATGCGGCGAGATCTTCGAGCGAACCGCCGCCGCGTGCCAGCACGATCAGGTCGACAAGTCCACCTGCATTGAGTTCGACCAACGCGGCTTCGATCTCGCCGGGCGCGGAGTCACCCTGCACAGAAACCGGACAAAGCAGGACGTTCAATCCCGAGTGACGGCGGCTGACAATGTTCAAAAAATCCCGGATCACTGCGCCCGTAGGCGAAGTTACGATTCCCACGGTATGCGGAAAAAGGGGCAGCGGCTTCTTGCGTTCGGCGTCGAAGAGTCCCTCGGCCTTGAGCCGTTGCTTGAGTTGCTCGAAGGCAAGTTGCAGCGATCCCGCGCCGACCGGCTCCATGGTCTCCGCCACGAGCTGCAACTGGCCGCGCTGTTCGTAGACGCTCACTCGCCCGCGCACCAGCACATGCAGCCCGTCCTCGGGACGAAAGCGGAGCAGCATGGCCTGACGCCGGAAAAGCACGATGGGCAGTTGGGCGTCGGCATCCTTGAGCGTGAAATACACGTGGCCGGAGGGCGCGGGGCGGAAGTTCGAAATCTCGCCTTCGACCCAGATGTCGCCGTACTCCTGCTCCACCAGCTCGCGCACCTGCGCCACCAGTTCGCGGACGGGCCAGACGCGGCGCGTGGCGCGCGGCTCGTCAAAATGCAGGCCGAGCTGGTCCTCGAGGTCGGTGTGGGACGCAAATGGATCGCGCGAGGGCACTGAAGATGAGTGTAATTGGTCGCTGCGGAGTTAGCGGAGCTAGTACGTCCAAGGGCCACACGCCGCATGCGCGCCATTCGTCAGGCCGAGGACTCGCGGCTTTCTATCATGCTGCGTAATTCGGCGACAATCCCGGCGAGTTTCGCGCCCGCATCGCGGGACGGTGAGGATTCGCGAGCGAACGTCAACTCCAGTTCGCGCGCCAGAACGGTGCCGCGCGTAAGGCCGAAGGTGCCCAGCACGCCGGCCAGCTTGTGCGCGGCCGTTTGCGAAGCTTCGCGTTGCTTTGCTGTGAGCTTGCCTTCGCTAGCGGCCTGTGTGCCTGCTTCCAGGACCGACACACGCGCCCTGATGTCTGGCAAAAAACGCGCCCACAATCCGTCCATCGCCTGCGAGAGAGCCTCATCACTGAGGGGGCCGGGTTGGGAGGTGCTATTCATGGCATCGAGCGCTCAGAGCAATTCCCTCTACTTCCAGCCCAGCGCGCGGGCAATCTGCGTCGAGAGCGTCATGGGATCGAAAGGTTTGAGGAGCACAGCCTCCACGCCGAGGTCTGCAAAGCGCCGCTGGTCACTGCCTTGCACCTTGGCGGTCAAAAGCAGGACCGGAATCTGCGCCGTGGCCTCGTTCTTGCGCAGTTCGCGGAAGGTGGTGGGCCCGTCCATCCCCGGCATCATCACGTCCAGCAGGATGGCGTCGGGCTGATGTTCGGCCGCGCGCGCCAGCCCCTGCGCTCCGGAGCTGGCTTTGATTACTTCCCAGCCCGCCACGCTTTCCAGGCTCAGCGCGGCTACTTCGCGGATATCGTCTTCATCGTCGATGATCAGGATTTTGCGGGCCAATTTAGAAAGGCTCCTCCGCAACCATTGTCCGCCGCCTGCGCGGCGTTGTCGATGGATGAAGGCGGAAAACGGTTTATGAATTCGGTACAGGAGATGGCGCCACCGCTTCGTGGGTCTGCCGCAGAGAGCGCAACATGGTGAGCACGAGGGCCTCAAGCTGTTGCGGCTGTACACGCGTCTTGGCCATGAAATAGGTCGGCCCCAGAGTGAGATGCCGCCGCTCCGCCGGTGACAGATCGCGGCCCGAATAGACCACTAGTGGCAGGTGCGCCAGGCTTTCGTGCTCGCGCAACCAATCCACCACGTTGAAGCCGTCGCCGTCGGGCAGTCCGATATCGAGTACCAGCAGGTGGGGCGCGAAGTCCGCGCAGGCGTCGATCGTCTCCTTGAGCGAGTGCGCGATCT
>JARLFZ010000087.1 GCA_031296305.1 Occallatibacter sp.
ACACGCTCGCCGTCCAGCGCAAGGTCCATGCGGAAGACGCCGTGCGTCGACGGGTGATGCGGCCCCATGGCGACTTCGAGCAGCTCGCCTTCGCCGTCGGGCACAATCACTGGCGGACGGTTCCAACCGTCGAGTCTTTCCGATTTGGTTTCTACTGCACTCATTGGTTATTAGTCGTTAGTGATTAGTGATTAGTGGTTAGTGGTTTGTTCACAGTTCGTAGTTCTCAGTTTCGCGGATGCTTGTCGTGAGTCCGTCAGTCCCTCAGTCCCTGCTTTTGTGCTCTTGCGCCCGCGCCAGCACGTGGTCGTGCGGGGTGGGCTCGTACTCGTAGTCGTCCGGCTCCACGTAATCCTTGCGCATGGGGTGGTCCTTGAATCCCTCCCACATCAGCAGGCGGCGCAGGTCCGGGTGGCCGGAAAAAATGATGCCGTAAAGATCGAATACCTCGCGCTCCTGAAAATCGGCGGAGCGCCAGACGGGCGTGAGTGAAGGTAATTCCACCTGATCGCTGCGGTTCGTCGTCTTCATGCGAATCACCAGCGGGCCATGCTTTTTCGCGACGGAGTAGAGGTGATAGACCGCCTCAAGACAGCCCGGCTCGACGCGCTTGCGGGTTTCGTCGATGGTCTCCTCAACCGATTGCTCGGCGCCGTCGACAGTCTTACTCACCATGCGGGTCACCTTCACTTTTTCCGCAATCTCTTTGTCGGGCCAGTCCACTCCCGAAACATTGGAAAGGAAATCGAAGGCCAACTCAGCATCGTCGCGCAAGAAGGTCGCCACCGCAACGGCGCTCGCGGGCGCCAGGCGCAGCGAGTGCTCCGCGGCAGGCCCGGGATTGCGCACAAACTCCACCCCCGCGCCGGGAACCGCCGCCTCAATCGCCGCTTTGATTTCTTCCACCGTCTTCATTTCAGTCCCGGTTCGTAGTTCACAGTTCGTAGGTGCGCTTTTGCTTGTCCGTAGTCCCTGAGTCCCTAGTCCCTTAGTCCCTGTATCTGCACCGGCCACACACCCTGATTCGAAGTCGGTTCCAGATCGTGCTCTCCTCGTTCGGGCACAGGAAACTCGCCCTGTGCATTGGCATCCAGATAGCGCGGGCGGTCAGGGCCGGTCAAATGCTGGCCGTCAATTTTCTCCTGCAGCGTGATGAAGGCCTGGATAAGCGCCTCAGGCCGTGGCGGGCAGCCGGGAATATGCACATCGACGGGAATGTAACGGTCGATGCCCTTGAGCACGTTGTAGCCCTGTTTGAACGGCCCTCCCGAGATGGCGCAAGCGCCCATAGCGATCACGTAGCGCGGCTCGGCCATCTGGTTGTAAAGGCGCACCACCTGCGGCGCCATCTTCTTGGTCACGGTGCCGGAGACAATCATTAGATCGGCCTGGCGCGGCGAGGGACGAAACACCTCGGCGCCGAAACGGGCCAGATCGTAGCGCGCCATGGTGGTCGCGATCATCTCAATAGCGCAGCAGGCAAGACCGAACTGCATGGGCCACACCGAGCTGCGGCGCCCCCAGTTGTAGAGATCCTCGATGGTCGTCACGAAGATGCCCTGCTTGCCCAGCTCGATCTTGAGTTCTTGATCCATGTCGTTGCTCTCCAGTTCATAGTTCATCATTCACATTTCTTACTTGGGCTTGCAGATGCAGGCTCACAACTGTGAACTACGAACTTTGAACTGCGAACTGTCCTTTCACACCCACGTCAGCACACCCTTTGCCCAGGCCCAGGCCAATCCCTCGACCAGGAGCAGCACAAACACCAGCATGGCCGCACAAGCCGCCGCGCCCAGCCCCGTAAATGCCACCGCAAAGGGCAGCAAAAAAACCGCTTCCACGTCGAAGATGAGAAAAATGATTCCGTACAGGTAGTAGGCCGAGCGGAACTGCACCCAGGCGTCGCCCTTTGACACTAGACCGCACTCGTAAATGGCGTTCTTGATCGGATTTGGCTTGGGCGGCGAAAACGCCCTCGCCCAAAGCCATGCCAGCCCCAGGGGCGCCAGCCCGAAACCTAGCGCCGCCACAAACAAAACTGCTAAAGAAAAGTATGGACTGGAAGTCATTGCGGGAAGAAAACCCTTCTAGTCCAAGCTACCAGTTTGGGGCCGGTCTTGGCGATGCGGCCAGGGCCGTTTTCCGCCGTTCAGCCCCCGATTTCCACCATTTATCTCACCCTATGAACCATTGGCTGACGGACAGCCGAGTGGCCCCCGCGACCGGCTGCTTCGGCACACTGGAATCCAATCGGAGGCCATTACCCCACAGACCGGCGCGAAGAGGACGCTCACTGCTCATCGCCTTTTCGCATTCAGAATTGCCTACCAACTAACCACCGCCACTGCAAATGGCTCCAGTTTAATTGTGCCTGCGGTGAGCTGCACGCCGCGCGCCGCATTGTCACCTGTCTCCGCATCGACAGCAAACGCAGTGGCCTTGTCCGTATCCGGCAGTGAAACTGCGATCTCGCGATTGCGTTTGTTGACCAGCAAAAGCCTGCGCCCGCTGGGAGTGACGAATGCCTGTGCGCTCACGTCGCTCGAATGAAGCGCCGTTTCCACGAGCTTGTCGCCGGGATGAAACGAATCCTTGATGAGCTTGAGCACCCAAAAGCGCGCGTTGGGCTGGTTCGTGGTCCAATCCATCATGCTCACGCTGGGAAATTGCGTGGGATAGCCCACAAGCTGCGACTCGCCCACAACATCGATCTGCATGCGCGAGAGCTCGATGAAAAGATCGGCATAAAGCGCGCCGGCAAGATTCCAATAAGCGGCGGGAGGCGGCACATTGTCGCCAGCCTTGTTGTCCGTAGGTAGAATCACGCCCAACTCATCCAGATCGGTCTTCGTGTTTGGCGAAAGCCGCTTGCGGATAGCCTCGACGTAGCGAACGGTATTCAAGAATCCTGCTTCCTGATCGAAGAATGTGTATTGCCAGTGGTCCAGCGTCTCCCCGCTCGCTGGCGATGCATAGAAGTGATACGAAATCATGTCCAGCGGAATGCCCGGCTTGTGATTGGCGGGATTCAGGAAGTACTCAAAGAGCTTTTCGTCGCGTCCCGGCTCCGCCAGAGCCAGCCCGACGAACTTTGTCTCCGGCGACACTTTGTGAATCGCGCCGGCAATCGCGTCGTAACGCTGCGTGTACTGTTCGGGCGTCATGTTGTGCTCGAAGTCGACCTCGTTGAGCACCTCCCACCACGCAAACTTGTAGTGATAGCCGGACTCGTGCCGCACGCCGTTTTCGTCGTTGAATCCCCCGTTGACGTACCAACTGACCAGTCGCGCGTAGTAATCTCCGAGCTCGCGTCCGCTGGGATCGCGCAGCTCCGTGCCTTGCGTATAATTCCAGACTGGCTGGTTTGGGTCTGCCGGATAAGTGACGGGTTTCTCGGTTTTGAAAAGCCACGCAGGAATGGTGCTGAAATTCATCACGGTCGAGTGACCTTCGGTCGCCGCGAGAAAATCCTTCGTCATGGGATCGATGAGGCTGAAATCCCAACTGGTCTTTTGCGCCGTCGGCGGCTCAAGCTCGGCGACGGCCAGTCGCGGATAAGGCAGCCACGGCACATAGCGTACGTAGTCCGCGCCAAGTTCCTTCACCGCCTTGTAGGAGGCTGCGCTCAGCAGCTCGCCGGGACGCAACGGTGGATTGACGACCACTTGCAGCGTCGGTGTCGTCTTTGAAACCGCCGTAACTTTGTCCCAATGAATGCTCACCTGCAACGGTTGCTGGGCGTTGAGCGCAGCAACACCAGCCGCGCAGACAGATACCAAGGCCAAAAGACCGAGACAAGAAGAAGTTTTCACAAAATCCAGCTTTCTCATGGAGCATAACTCTGGCGCGATGCATGGGAATCCGCCAGCCATCTTAGCACTCGAACAAAGATCTGTCCGCGGCAGCCACGCGCTACTCATCGTCATCGGCAGCGGACTTCTTCGCGCGCGCCTTCAACATCGCCGGCACTGGCGCCTTGCCCATCGCATCCTTCCACAGAATCACGTTGAGCTTCTCCGTGGGCGCGCGATCCTCGCGGCTGAAGTCCATCTTCATGCTCGCCTTTGCGCCCACGGCGTTTTTGGCGTTGGCAGTGTAGATGAGCCCGTTGTCGCGGTTAATGGTGTCGGCAACGTAAGGCGGTTGATCGCCGGGGCCCGTGAATAGTGAGGAGATCAGCGGCGAAAAGGCGTCGTTATTATTCATCGGGGGCAGTCCGAGCAGCGTCTCCATGGTGCGAATGACGCTGACTGTCGAATAAAAATGAGAATCGACGAATGCTTTCCCGTTCGGCCCGTGCGGCGCGTACTTGCTGATGACAAATGCAATGCTGCGGTGCGCGTCAACGTGGTCGGCGCCGTTCTGCGCATCGTCTTCCAGAATGAAGAAGGCGGTATCGTCCCAGTACGGCGAGTGCGAGATGGCTTCAACAGCGCGGCCGACTGCGAGGTCGTTATCGGCGACAGAAGATTTGGGCGTAGGCCCGCCGGGCCGCGTTCCCGCAGTGTGATCGTTGGACAGGCGCATGGTGATAAAGCTGGGCATGGTGTCGTCGCCGCGCTCGCGATCGGCGATCCACTGCTTCAGGTGGCGCAGGAAAACCTCAACGCGGACCTGGTCGGGAACGGCCAGGTTGAAGTCCGGCGACTCCGGCGCGAAGTGGCCCACCAACTCCGGCTTGGTGGCCGTGTTGCTCGCGATGCGTGGAATGGGCCACGGCCATTTGTTGATGCCGCCGCCCCACTCCACGGGCAGCGCTTCGCCCGGCGCAATGGTCGCGTGCGCACAGCGCGGTCCAGCCAGCATCGTGCCTTCCGTAGAATCGGCAACCGCGCTCTGTCCGCAAAATGCCGTGTCGATGAACTCACCAAAGTGGTAATAAGTCTTGCCGTGGCGCGCGAAATTACCCCAGAGATAGCCGCTCGCCGGCTCCTCCACGTCGGGAATTTTTTGCAGCAGCGGATAGCCGTCGGCCACCACGCCTTCATAGTCGTAAGTGCGCTGCCCGCCGCGGTAGTTCACCGGCCAGGTCTTCTCGAGATAATCCGTGCCGATGCCCGCATTCGACCAGACGTGGCCATCGCCCGAAACTTCGCCGGAGTCGAAAAAGTTGTCGAGCACGCCGAATTGCAGGGCTAGCTTGTGCTCGTTAGGCGTTATGGATGCGCCGTAAGTCGCCCACTTCGGATCGCCGTTGCCCACGGGTTTCCCGTCCTGCGCCAGGTCACCGAGGATCTGATCGTACGTGCGATTTTCCTTGATGATGTAGATCACGTGCCGAATTCGATCATTGCCGCGGTCATCGCCGCCCGCAAAGACAATCTTCTCCTGCGCAGCTTTCATGCGATTCTCAGCCAGCACAGTCGCGGTCCAGCCGCTGAGGCTATCGGCAATTTCCTTTTCGTCCAGTGTCGCGAGCGAGCCGTATAGTAAGTTGCCGATGTAGGCGTTGGCCCGGGCGTTAATGCTGGGCGCGGTTGCAACTCTTCGCGGAAGAAAATTATTCGGGCCTGTTCCCTTGCCCTTGGCGGTTGCGAGGTAGAGTTTGCCGCCAGAGGGGGAAGAAAGGAACGCCATCGATATCGGCATCCACTCTGTGGGAATGAAACCGTCGGGCTCGACCATGCCGTCCTTCGCAGTTCTGGGCGTCAGCTTGCTGGTCTCGAACACGGCAACGGAATCGGTGCCCATGTTCGCCACGTAGAGCCGGCTTCCATCGCCGTTCACGGTGAGCGCCGCCGGCTCCGCGCCGAAGTAGCTTTGCCCCGGAAGGCGCGTGTCGAAATAGCCTTTCACGGAAAACTGTCCGCCACTCACGTTGACAGCAGCAACGGCGTCGCGATTGGCCAGCGCGACGTAGAGTGTTTTCTCGTCGGGAGAGAAGACGAAATCGCAAGGATGCGTGCCGGGCGCGATGGGGCTCGCGGGCTTGAGCAGAGCCAGCTTGCGCGCCCCGGTGCCGCGGACGAGATCGAGCTCCACGATTTCCGAAGCGTTCCAGAGAGCGATGAAGGCGCGCTTTCCGTCTCGCGTCACGGCAACCGCGATGGGATAAGTAGCGGGCACAGCGTCGCTCTCAGAGAGATCGAAGCGCTTCTCGACTGCGCCCGTCGCCACGTCAAGAAGCACCGCATCGTCAGAGAGATTTTCGGCAACCAGCAATTTTTCATGGCCAGCCTCGCCGAGCACCGCAATCGCCGCTGGGTAGGGCACGCCCTGGTCGCTTTCCGATTCCCTCGGCAATCGGGTCTTTCTCCCCGGAGGCAGTTGCGCAACGGGCAGAGGAATCAGGTGCTCGGGCGCAATCCTGCCTTCCTTGAAACTATAGACAAGAATTCCGCTGCCGGTGTCGCCTGGACCTTCACCTTTAGGGTCGGTCATCGAAGCCATGCTGGCGTAGATGTGGCTGCCATCGCGGCTGAAAGCAAGGCCGGAGTAGAGCGTCTGCTTGTTGCGCGGCGCGGTGCGCGGGTCCGGGAAATCGGCGAGCGCACCGGTGCGCGTATCGAGAACCGCAAGCGACTGGTTGTACTGCGACTCGAAGGTTCCGTAGCCGGCATTCACCGTGACCACGTAGCGGCCGTCAGGCGAAATCGCCATCGAAATCGGCAAACCATTGACGCGCTGCGGACGGCCCGGCGCCTCGCCGATCAACTGCTTGCTCGATGGCAGGTCGATGATGGGTGAGGGCACTGGCGCGGGAGTTTGCGCGACAAGAAATGCGGCGGAAGCACAGATAAAAGCAGCCAACAGAAATACTGAAAACTTCGCAGACATGGAGTGCGGCCCTCGGGTCGATTACATAGCGCGCAGATGAATCGGCAATAAAAATAGCCGAGGTCGAGTGCGGCCCAGGCCCATCTGCATTCTACAGGCGGGCCTAGACACTTACACCCTACCCTCCCGCGCACTGCGCGGAAAGAGTAGGGCGTAAGGAATGGTGGGCCCGGTTTACGGATAGATGCCGCGAATCTGCACGGCCTCGGCCACGCGGCCGATGCCAAGCATATTGGCGGCAATGCGCATGGGCACCTTGCGCTCAACATGGATTTTGAGCACATCGCTGAAAGCGGTCTTCATTACCCGCTCCAGGCGGTTGTAGATGTCCTGAACTTCCCAGAACAGGTGCTGCTCGTCCTGCACCCATTCAAAATACGACACCGTGACGCCGCCGGCGTTGCACAGAATGTCGGGGATGACAAAGGCGCCTTTGCTCTCGAGGATACGATCCGCGGCCGGCGTAACCGGACCGTTAGCCGCTTCAGCGATAATGCGCGCGCGCACCGTGCCCGCATTCTCGGCAACGATGGTGTTTTCAAGAGCGGCGGGCACCAGGATGTCGCACGCCATGGCTAGCAGTTCGTGCGGCAGAATCGGCTCGCTCTCCGGGAAACCGTCCACGTGACCGCAGAGAGCTTTCATGTGAATGAGTTCAGGAATGTTTAGGCCATCGCGGTTGTAAACGCAGCCCGTGGAATCGCTGACCGCGACAATCTTCGCGCCGGCTTGATGCAGCAACTGCGCGGAGATGGAGCCGGCGTTGCCGAAGCCTTGTACGGCGACGGTCGCGCCCTTGAGCTGCATGTGCAGATGCTCGCAGGCACTCTCAATGGTGTAGAAGACGCCGCGGCCGGTGGCCTCGTTGCGGCCCAGCGATCCGCCCAGGCTGATGGGCTTGCCCGTGACCACGCCGGGAACAGCATAGCCCTTGGTCATGCTGTAAGTGTCCATGATCCAGGCCATGGTCTGCGAATTGGTGTAGACATCGGGCGCGGGAATGTCCTGCTCCGGTCCGATGAGCGGAAGAATGGCGCTGGTGTAGCGGCGCGTCATCCGTTCCAGCTCGCCCTGCGACATATGTTTCGGATCGCAGGTGATGCCGCCCTTGGCGCCGCCAAAGGGAATGTTCACCACTGCGCACTTCCACGTCATCCACGTGGCCAGCGCTTTCACTTCGTCGAGCGTGACCTGCGGATGGAAGCGGATTCCGCCTTTGGCAGGTCCCCGCGCCGAGTTGTGCTGCACACGAAAGCCCTCGAAGCGGTGAATGTGGCCGTCGTCCATGCGCACCGGCACGCCGACGGTGAGCATGCGCTCGGGCCGCTTGATCATTTCACGCGAATTGCTGTCCAGGCCAATGGCGTCAGCCGCGGTATCGAAATTCTCCATGGCAACGTCGTAGGCGTTTGCTTGAACGATTGTTGTTGGCATTCGGTTTTCCTCCTTGCCCGGGCCTCGGTCGCCGGCACGGTTGCCCCATCCTTTTCCACAACCACGTCCCTATTCGCGATACGTGGTCTCGTTGCGGGAAAGGTAGGAACCGCGAACGCCGGCATGGGCTCAGGCCAAGCTCGTTTCCTTCTTCAAAGCCTCATTGCGCTCGGCCGGTTGCGCGCCGCGATAAACCGGCAGCAGCCATTTGCGATACGCCGGCATGCGTCCATGCGTGGCGTCGACGTAGAGTTGGCGCAGACTACGTGTGACCGCGCCGATGGCGCCATCCGCGACCGCATGGTGATCGATACGCGTCACCGGAGCCAGGCCGACCGCGGTTCCGGTCAGGAATAGCTCGTCGCACACGTACAGCTCGCTGCGGTCGATGGGCCGCTCTTGAATTTCCAGGCCAAGCTCGCGCGCTGCCAGCTCCATGATGGAATCGCGCGTGATGCCTTCCAGAACATTCTCCGTCACGGCCGGCGTAATCAACTGCCCCTTGCGGCGCATGAAAAGGTTGCAGGTGGCGCCCTCGGTCACATGGCCGCTCTCGTTGAGCAAAATGGCCTCGTCGAAACCCGAGCGGCGCGCTTCGTCACTGGCCAGGGCGCTGTTGGCGTAGGCGCCGCAGATTTTGGCGCGCGCGGGAATGGCGTTGTCGTCGATGCGCCGCCAGGAACTCACGCCTGCATGCAGTCCGTTTTCGCTGTGCAGATACTCGCCAAAGGGCAGCGCCACGATGAAGAATGCATCCTGCTCGTCAAGGGCCACGCCGATGCGCTCGGCGCACTTGTAGGCCAGCGGACGAATATAAAGATCGGTGCGGAATGCGTTGCGTTGCGCCAGTTCCACCGTGATGTCGCACAACTGCTCCGCGGTCAGCGGCACATCGATGTGCAGGATGCCGCCATTTTGTTTCCAACGCACGTAATGGTCGCGGGGCCGCATCACAAACAGCTCCTGCTCCCCCGCATCCCAGTAGGCGCGAATACCTTCGAAGACCCCGGTTCCGTAATGCAGCGCGTGAGTCAGGATTCCGATATTCGCCTCGTGCATGGGCATGTACTGCCCGCCGAAATAGACAATCACATTAGGATCGACATCCGCCTTCATATCAAGCCTCCGCAAGCGCTTCCTTGAACAGTTCCCTGCCCCGCGCCAGAGCGCGCTCGTCCAGTTCCACCCAGCGCGGATTCTTAATCAGCCGCCGCAAAGCCGCGTCGATGCTGGCTTGCGGCAGCACGCCCGACCTCTCCAGCACTGCGCCCAGCATCACCATGTTGGCCGCCCGCTTGTCGCCCATGGCATCGGCGATGCGCGTGAACGGGAGGGCCAGCACATGCACGTCCTCGCGCGCGCAATCAGCCGGAAATTCGTCGCCGTCGTAAATAATCCATCCGCCGGAGCGAACGCTGCGATCGAACTTGCGCAGCGAGGGCTCGTTCATGGCCACGAGCACAGTGGGCGCAGTCACCAGGGGCGAATCGATGGTCTGGCGGGAAAGCCGCACATGGCAGTTCGACGTGCCCGAACGCATCTCGGGCCCGTACGACGGCAGCCATGAAACTTCCAGCCCGGCATCGAGCCCGGCTTCGGCCAGCATTTCACCAAGCAGCAACACGCCCTGCCCGCCAAAGCCTGCGATGCGCACCTCGAGATCGATCTCCTGCTCTTTGGCCATGGCAGCGGCGTTGCCTTCCGGCAAGTCTTCCTCGGCCACGCCCAGGATGCCCGGCAGCTCGTCGAGCGCAGGAGCAGGTACGCTTTGCGCAGCCGGTGCAGCCAGTCGTTCTTTCGTCCGATCGCAAAACACGCCCAGCGGAAAGGTCTTCTCCATCACGTCGCGCACCCAGTGCTGCGAATCCACCGGCGTCATCTTCCAGATGGTCGGGCAGGGCGAGAGCACTTCGATGAGGGAGAAGCCCAGGCCGCGCACCTGGTTATCCAGGGCGCGCTTGATGGCGCGAGACGCCTGAGCAATCTGCTTGTTATCGCCCAGGCCCACGCGCTCAATGTAGGCGGGCGCCTGCAACGTCGAGAGCAGTTCGCTCACATGCAGCGGATAGCCTTCGGTAGCAGCGTTGCGGCCGTTGGGCGTAGTGGTGCTCTTTTGGCCAAGGAGCGTGGTGGGAGCGGCCTGGCCGCCGGTCATGCTGTAAATAGCGTTGTTGACGAAAATTACGGTGATGTTCTCGCCGCGATTGGCAGCATGCAAAATCTCTGCCGAGCCGATGGCCGAAAGATCGCCGTCGCCCTGGTAGCTGATGACAATGCTTTCCGGGCGGCTGCGCCGGATGGCCGTGGCCACAGCGGGCGCGCGCCCGTGCGCCGACTGCACGTTGCCCGTGTCGAAGTAGTAGTAGGTAAAGACCGAACAGCCCACGGGACCGACCATGATGGTGCGGTCCTGCACGCCCAGCTCGTCGATGGCCTGCGCCACCATCTTGTGCACAATTCCGTGGCCGCAGCCAGGGCAAAAATGCGTCTGGTGCTGCAGCTCTTCCTTGCGCTCATAGCGCGGGTAGAGCGATTTGGCCTTGCTGCGCGCGACCTCGTACTCTGCAACCGATTGATTAGACATTGGCCATACGCTCCTCTTCCGCAGTTTTCCGGTCGGGAGTTTTTTGCTCCAGGCCCTCGCGGCGCGCCAACTCCTGCACAAAGCGGAGCACCTCTTCATGCGAAGGCACGTTACCGCCCATGCGATTGAGGAACTCGACCGGCCGCGAACCGTTGAGCGCCAGCTTCACGTCTTCCAGCATCTGGCCGTTGCTCATCTCCACCACCACGAAGAGCCGAGCGTTGAAAGCCAGGCGCTGGAACTGCACCTTTGGGAAGGGATAAAGCGTGATGGGGCGCAGCACGCCCACCTTGAGCCCCGCGGCGCGAGCCTCCGCGGTCACGGCCTTCAGAATGCGTCCCACGATGCCGTAACCCACCAGCACAATCTCCGCATCGCCCGTCATCCACTCTTCCGCGCGGGTTTCGCGCTGCTCGGCGAGCTTGTACTTGGCCTCGAGCTTTTGAATGTGCTTCTCCAATTCATCAAAGTCGAGCGACAGCGAGTTGATGAGGTTGCCGCGCGAGGCCGCGGTGCCGGCCACCGCCCACTCGGGCAGGTGCGTCGGCGTAGCGGATTGCGGAAACTCCACCGGCTCCATCATCTGGCCGATGAAACCGTCTGCCATCAGCACTACCGGGTTGCGATAGCAGTCGGCCAATTCGAAGGCCAGCGCAGTCAGGTCCGCCATCTCCTGCACAGAGTGCGGAGCCAGCACGATGGTGCGATAGTTGCCGTGGCCGCCGCCCTTCACTACCTGGTGATAGTCGCCCTGCTCGGCGCCGATGTTGCCCAGGCCCGGCCCCGCGCGGGTGATGTCGGCGATGACGCAAGGCAGCTCCGCGCCAGCCATATAACTGATGCCTTCCTGCATCAGGCTGATGCCGGGACCGCTCGATGCCGTCATCACGCGCACGCCCGCCGACGCCCCGCCGTACAACATGTTGATGGCCGCGACCTCACTCTCCGCCTGCACATACACGCCGCCGGTCTTGGGCATAAACTCCGCCGCGGCCTCGGCGATCTCGCTGGCCGGGGTGATGGGATAGCCGTAGAACGCGCGGCATCCCGCCAGGATGGCGCTTTTGACGATGGCCTCGTTGCCCTTCATCAATTGTTTTTTCATGCTGCCGCTCCCCCCACAGCACCGGTCGCGCTCACGCTGCCGGCGCCTCGGTTCATAAGGCGCAGCACCGTGATGGCGCCCGGCTCCGGACATGCCATGAAGCAAATACCGCAACCCGTGCAGCCGCTGCCCTGGTACAACGCCGTGCGGTAGCCGTAGTGATTCAGCCGCTCGCTGAGCGAGATCACCTTGGGCGGACAGGCTTCGATGCACAGGCCGCAGCCCTTGCACTCCTGTTCATCGATCCGCAACTGGCCCCGATCCGGTTTCTTCTCATCGGTCATGCTTTTTATCCCCTCCATCGGGCTCGTAGCGCCGGTCTCCAGACCGGCTGTCGTGCGGGCGTCCACGCCCGCACCTGCTATTGCCCTGTTCACCGCTGAACTATCAGCTCGCTTTCTTGTTCCCTTGGTCCCTCGTTCCCTTGGTCCCTGCTTTTCCGCTCCATATAGTGCGAACGCACCGCAAAATCCTCCAACTCCGCCTGGAAGCGCGGATCGGCAATCGCGATCAGCGCTTCGGCGCGCTCCCGCAAAGTCTTCCCATGCAGATACGCGATGCCGTGCTCGGTCACAACGTAATGCACGTCGGCGCGCGAAGTCACCACGCCCGCGCCCGGCTCCAGCACCGGCACAATGCGTGACACTGTGCCGCCGCGCGCCGTCGCGGGCAGCGCAATAATCGGCACGCCGCCTTTCGAGCGCGCCGCGCCGCGTATGAAGTCGATTTGCCCGCCAAACCCGCTGTAAGGCCGCGTGCCCAGCGAATCGGCACAGACCTGGCCGGTCATGTCGATTTGCAACGCGCTGTTGATCGCCACCATGCGCTCGTTCTGCGCCACCACATAGGGATCGTTGGTATAGCTGATCAGGCGGAACTCGAATGCCGGATTCTCGTGGATGTAATCAAAGAGCCGTTGCGTGCCCAGCACGAACGACACCACGGCCTTGCCGCGGTGCAGCGTCTTGCGCTCGCCGTTGATCACGCCGGACTCCATCAGATCGATCACGCCGTCCGGAACCATCTCGGTGTGAATGCCGAGGTCGTGTTTGTCGCTCAGGCAGTGCAGCACCGCCTCTGAAATGCCGCCGATGCCGGTCTGCAACGTAGCGCCATCGGGAATGAGCGAGGCCACGTTGCGCGCCACGCGCATGTGCATCTCGGTGGCTGGCTCAGCCTCAAGCTGGAGCAGCGGCCGGTCGGTCTCCACAATAGCCGAAATACGGCTGAGCGGAACCATGGTATCGCCATGCGTGCGTGGCATCCGCCGGTTCACTTCCGCAATCACAATGCGTGCGCAGCGCAGTGCCGTCTGCGTGCAGTCCACCGTGGTGCCCAGGCTCACGAAGCCGTGCGCATCCGGCGGCGATACCTGCATCAATACCACGTCGAGCGGCAAAGCGCCGGTCTCGAACAGATTTTCAATTTCGCTTAAGAATATCGGCGTGTAGTCGGCGCGTCCGTCGCAAACCGCTGCGCGCACGTTCTCGCCCAGAAACAGCCCGCGATGACGGAAGTGGCCTGCGTACTCGGGCCGCGTGTAGTCCGCCGCGCCCAGCGTTTTCATATGAATGATTTCGACGTCGCGAAGCTGGGGCGCCCGGGCCACCAGCGCGTCCACAAGGGGAGAAGGCGTTCCGCAACCCGATTGAATCCAGATGCGAGCGCCGGAATGTACGACTTCGAGCGCCTGAGCGGCGCTCACGCGCTTGCGCTCGTAATCCTCGGTCCAGGTCATCTTGAGCCGCCTCCGCCTATCGCTTGCATCGGCGCCGGTTTCCGCCTCACGAATCGAGCCTCGCGGAGCTACGCAATACTCCTCTAAGCCCGCGCTATTCTGCGCCTTAGCAAAATCAAGCCGCAGTGACGGGTATCACCCCTTCCCTTGCACGTTCGGGGCAGAATTTAGGCGCGAAATTGGCGTCTTTTTCAAAAAAGACCAATATTATGGCTGATTTGTGCAATCATGACTCTATTCTGCACATATCGGCCACAAGGTCCTCTTTTTCCGCAGCCGGATGCACGGAAATTGCGGGCTCGCGCGGGCGAGGGAGCGCGTTTTGCCGGACGCTGAAGAGGACAAGACAAAGAGAATGCGGGCGGAAAACCGCCCGCAGAATGCCTGAAATCATAGAGTTAGCCCGAGCAGCCGGAATCAGCCGCTCAGGCTTGGCCCTCGCAGTTACCATTGAGGGCCAGCCGAACGTCACCAGGGTCAAGCAGGCCGGTGTTGCGGTTGCATGGCTTTTCCCGCTACGGCTTCCCCGCATCCGGCGGCGGAACCGCGCCGGGATACAAATCCGGAAGGGGCGCGCGCAGCTTTTCATCCTGGTCGGGCTGCGGCAACGGCTTGCGCGGCAGCATCTGGTCGCGCGTCGCGGCGTTGTACACAAAGATCGCTTCTATGGTCGCGATCTGTTTCAGATCCGCGGGCTGCAGCCGCTCATACACGTCGTTGTTCGAGTGATGCGTCTGCGATTCGTAGTCCAGCATGTCCTGGATGAACTGGAACCCTGGGATCCCCACCGCATCAAAGCTCAGGTGATCGGTGCCGCCTGTGTTGCGCATGGTTACCGTCGTGACACCGAGGTCCCTCAGCGGCGCGATCCACTGCGCGAAGATGGGCGCGATGGCGGCATTGCCCTGCGTATAAATGCCGCGAATCCGTCCCGTCCCGTTGTCCACGTTGAAGTAGGCGCTGATAAGCTTTTGCTCGGGTTTCACCTCGAGCGGCCCTGCGGCGCGCCGCATATACTCCGGCAGATTCACCTGGTCGGGCGCCGTTGAAAGCTTGGCCGAGCCAAAGTGATCGCGGCAATATCCGCGCGAGCCGTAAATTCCCTGCTCCTCGCCCGTCCACAGCGCAATGCGGATGGTGCGCCGCGGCTTGACCCCGAGCGCCATCAGGATGCGCACGGCTTCAAGCGCCACAACCGTGCCCGCGCCGTTATCTGTCGCGCCCGTACCGGCGATCCAGCTATCCAGGTGCCCGCCCAGCATCACCACCTGCTCCTTGAGCTTGGGATCGGTGCCGGGAATCTCGGCAATGGTGTTGTAGGCGTGCTCATGCTCGCCGGTAATTTTGGTGTCAATATTGATCTCAACACTCACCGGCACGTGGTCCTGCGTCAGCCGGTACAGGCGTCCGTAGCTCTCAATCGCCGCTACGGCCACCGGGATCTTCACTCGCTTGTCGGCCACGTAGGGCGTTCGGCCCAGCGTGGCGCCATTGTCGTCAAACAGCAGGCCGCCCGATCCGCCGCCGTTGCTCCCATCGCGGCTGGGCTCAATCACCGCCGCCACCTTTTCGTCGGTAAAGAACTGGGCAACCTTGTCCAGCAGTCTCGCCCGCTCCTGATACGTCCTCATGCGTGCCTGGCGGTCCGGTGAACCTGTCGCGCCCGGACCACCTGCCGTCATCGGATATTGCGCAATGTCCGCAAGATCCTGGTCGCTGTAGCGCTCAAACAGCGCCTTGTCCTCCGGCGGAACTTCGCGCATCGCCCCGTAGAGAACGACCTTTCCGGCCAGCTTGCCCTTGTACTGGTCGAAATCTTTCTCCGTCTGGATACTGACAAAGACCACGTCACCCGTCACCGGGCCGGGCGTGGAAGGCGACCACGGCGTGGCTTGCACGATCAGTACCGCCGTGTCGGGCGTGACCATGCGCGCCCAGGTGTTCAACTGCTGCCATCCCAGCCCGAACTCGCCCCAGTCCTCAAGATGTGCATTGGCCAGGCCGAGTTCGGTCAGCGTATCGCGGACCCACTCGTTCGCCTTTCTCGCGTTGGGAGAACCGGTCAGGCGCGGCCCAATATCATCCATCAGCGCGCCGGCAAATTCCATGACGTGCGAGTCGTTCAGCCCCTCGTTGCGAATCCGCTGATACATGTTCAGGTCCAACGACTCGGTAGCAGGCTGAACCTCGGCATACGGATCAACCTGCGGCGGAGGCTGTGGCGCCGGCGCAGGCTTGGGCTTGTTGGCTGCATAAAGAGGAAGCGCCGCGGCTAGCACGGCCGCGGGAAGAAAACGATACAACTTCGTGGACATCGGTTTGAGCTCCAGATTTTGAGGTGCGATTGCGACGCCTGCGATTATAGGCGACACACGCCGGAGCCCGCCCGAGACGTTTGCCTCATCGGTGCTAATTGCTCTTGCCGGATTTCTCCGGGGAATCGGTTGGCAATTCGTGGCGGAGGGTCCGAACTCAATGCGCTGAGGGCTTGTCTTCCTTGCTGCTGGTGGAGAACAGAATCGACACCACAAACACCGCGAGGATGACAGAAACGACGAAAAACGGGGAAGAAATGTGCATGGCGCAAGACTCCTTGATGCATTTCAGATTAACAAATCGAGCATTCAGCCTTCGCCATGTCCGCTATCAGCCATACGCTATCGGTCAGCGTGCCGCTGGAATAAGCGGGTCTCGCTAGCACCCCGAAGAATCAAGCTGAGAGCTAATAGCTGAGAGCTGCTTCTAATTGCTCTTGCCGGGCTTGTCTGAAGATCCGGACGGCAGATCGACCGCAACCAGGGCAAAACGCGTCTGGCCCTCCGAGGAGTCTTCAAAGCCCACAATGTGCTGGTGCCGCTCGGAGCCGGCTTTCAACTCAAGGCCGTTCTTGTCGGAATGGTAGCCAAAGCTCTGGCCGTGATCGTTCACCTGCACGTTGGCGTGCTTGTCTTCTTTACAGGTGAGCCCCTCCGCAGTCGCAGTCGGCTTGCCCACCGGCTCGTTGCCCTGGCAGGTAATCACATCGCCATAGCGGCCCAGCGCCTTCTTGTAAAACGCCTCAACCTTATCCTGGCTGTCGGTGCTGGAGTAGTTCACCACCATCACGCGCAGCTCCCACTCGCCAAACCCCATGTGGATGTCGGCAGACTTATCGTTGTCCTTGTCAGCGACAATCTGGGCGCCAGGATAGGCGGGAAGGCCAAGATCGGCCGCCGTGGTTTGGTCGCTGTTCACGTGAATACCGCCGAACGGAGTGTCAACCTGAACGTCTTTGTCCTCGCCGTTGGCGCCCTTGTCCACGTGGACTCTGCATCCAGCCACTCCAACCGCAAGAGCCAGGCAGGCGAGCAGGCCAGCCGCGTGCGCAATCGGGTTTCTGTTCATGGCAATACCCCTCTGGCCACGTTATACGCCAGCCGGGGGGAAAAGGTTCCGGAAAAGTGGATCGCCGGTCTTCAATTTGTAGCGCCGGTCTCCAGACCGGCTGTCGTGCGGGTCTCCAGACCCGCAC